>NZ_CEYIHJ010000017.1:0-12349 GCF_982836095.1 Kosmotoga sp. | reverse complement strand
TTTTTAGTTCCTCCTGTTCGGCTCCCTGGTCGATCAGGCCTTCAACCAGTGCCTTCCTCACTTTCCCGGATGGATCCTCTGAAATTCTGTCAATGAGTTCTTCGTCTAACAAGCCCAACTCGGTGATGTATTTCACCGAAGTGGCTCTCACGGTTTCATTTGGATCATCAAGCATAGAAATCAGTAACTCATCATCTACTCCGCGTTTCCCCAGCAATTCTACTGCTGCCTTTCTAACGCTGTATGATGGATCTTCAAGATAACTCTCTATCTGGTCGCGGTTTACGGAAATGTCAGATGTTGCAAGTTCCTTTACGGCTTTTGAGCGTATATATGCAGATGATGATTGTAACATCTCCTTTATGTCATACTCTGCTCTTCCTTCGATTTCGTTTTGAATACTGTCCAGAACCTTCTTTATATCTTTCGTCATTTCAATCACTCCTCTAAATTATATGTAATAGAGAAATCATCGAGCTGAATGGTCAATAGCCCGTTGCGTTCTTCAAAGTGACCTCCTTTTCGCAGTTCGACTATACTGTTTATACCTGGCTTTTTGTTCTCTTCTTTGGCTCTACGCTTTAAAGTTTTCCCTTCGAAATAGTAGGAGATATTCAGAGTTTTGCTTCCTTTCTTGATCTGAAATGCCAGGTAATTATCATTATAGGCTTTCATTTTCTTTAACAGGCTCATATCGTTATGAATTACCCCAAAGGCTCTGCTCATGGCATTTGTATAGCGAATAGTGTCAAAGAATCTGCTTTCCATACGCAGATAATTTATCAGGGTTCCAAGCAAAGAAATTGTTATTACACCAGAAGCGAGAAACATCAAGAGTGTTTCAAGGAGAATCGTCCCTTTATTCTTCCTCATCATCCCTTAAGCTCTCTGCAAGTTGTAATGTTATTTCAAGTCTTTCCAGTGTTCTTTCTCTTCCAAGCACTGCAATGGTTTCGAAAAGCCCCGGAGTTACCAGCCTCCCGGTAACACCACCGCGAAGAGTCTGGAAGGTGTTCTTTTTGGAAGTGATTTTGAGTTCTGCCAGGTCTCTTATTACTTTTTCCACACCTTCAACACTCCAGTCCGAATTATCTTCGAATCTCCTCATTGCTTCTGAAATGAGTTCCAATGACCATTCTTTCGTCAGGTATTTGTTCACATATGAGGCATCATATTCGGGTTCTTCTGTGAAAAAGGGCATTGAAAAATCATACAACTGGGAAAGAGTGTTCACCTTTTCGCGGCAGATTTTCAGAACTTCTCTTGTATATTGCGCATCTTCCACAAAAGCTTCCATGAAATCCGTTTTGCCAGTGTATCTGAACCATAGCTCAAACTGAGAAACGAGCTCATCGATGTCCAGCATACGTAGATGTTTCCCGTTTATCCATTCGAGCTTTTCATAATCAAAAATCACGGCTTTGTTGGAGATCGATGCTGGGGAAAAATCTTTCAATTTCTCCACATAGTCGAAAATCTCTTGATCTACACTCCAGCCGAGCAGGGCAAGGTAATTCATCAACGCTTTGCTGAGATAGCCTTCACGTCTGAAATGTTCTACGCTGGTATGCCCATGCCTTTTTGAGAGAGGGCTCCTGTCATGACCCAAAATCAAAGGTATGTGCATAAACTGGGGCGTTTCCCAGCCTAATGCTTCGTATATCATGATCTGTTTTGGTGTGTTGGAAAGGTGGTCTTCGCCACGGAGAACGTGGGTTATTTCCATCATGTGGTCATCTACGACCACAGCGAAATTGTATGTTGGAAACCCGTTGGACTTTATTATCACGAAATCGTCAAAAGCATCACTGGAAAAACTCATTTCTCCTTTCAAGAGATCCTTAAAAGTAATGTCCGAAGCGTCAGGAATTTTGAACTTCACGGTAAAAGTATATCCCTCTTTTAATTGAGGGCGCTCGGTCGAAGTGGATATTACGGTTTTCGGGTCATCTGCCTTGTAAGTCGCGTAGTAAGCATGGCCATTTTTTATAAGTTGTTCAGCGATATCGTTGTATATTCTCATCTCGGTCCTCTCGCTCTGACGGTATGGGCCATGGGGTCCACCAATATCAGGTCCTTCATCCCAATCTAAACCACACCAGCGGAGAGAATTGATTATCTGCTCTTCTGATTCACGTGTAGAACGCTCTGTGTCTGTATCCTCTATACGCAGGACCATTTTTCCACCCTGGCTCCTGGCGAATAACCAATTGAAAAGAGCTGTTCTAACACCGCCCACATGCATATGTCCTGTTGGACTGGGCGCAAACCTGCATTTGATCATTGTTTTCCCTCCAATTTATACTGTTTATGCTAAGAATCTATCCAATTGTTCAAGAGCTGTCACCTGAAATATCTCCACAATGCGCCTGTTATCAAGAAACTTGCCATCTATTAAGCTAGGAACAATTCTATCTGTCCAGCCACCTGTTCCCCTGAATAACACAACAGTTTTTCCACAGGCATAGGCTGAAATGATTTCATAAAGTGTCCCAATTTCACCGCCAATTGAAATAACCAAATCAGCTGACCTTATAAGAACAAGAGACCTCATTAGATAGTCCATACCCGTATTTATAGTTAAATTGTTGTATTCATTTCCAGCTTCATCAAAGGGAAGTATACCAATTGTCTTTCCACCGGCCTGACTAGCTCCTTTAGAAACTAATTCCATAACACCATCTCGTCCACCAGTGAGAAGATTATGCCCTTTTTGTGCAATGAGTTCTCCAAGTGCCACACAAATATCCGATATCCTTTTTATAATTGGCCTTTCTACATCGCCTGAGTAACCGATTACAGCGACGTTCATTTTATTCTTCAACTCCAAGATAGTTTTCAATAACTCCCGGATCATTGAGTACCTTTTCCGGTGATCCAGAAGCAATAACCTCTCCTTTATTTAACACATAGAGAACATCTACGACTTTGCTTAAGCTGTTCACGTCGTGATCCGTAACGATTACACCTATGGAACGTTCTTTGAGCTTTAAGATCATTTTCTGTATATCTTTAACTGTGATGGGATCAATTCCGACAAATGGTTCATCAAGCAGGATAAAATGGGGTAAGAGAGTTAAGGTTCTGGCAAATTCCAGCCTTCTTTTTTCACCACCAGATATAAGGTCTGCCTGCTGGTGTTTTAGGTGTGAAATACCGAACTCTTCCATTAGTTTTTCGGAAATTTCCTGAAGCTCTTTCCCTTTTTTCCCATTCAACCTCAGTATAACTTCCAGGTTTTCTCCAACATCAAGTCCCCTGAATATCGAGCTTTCCTGAGGTAGATAGGCAATTCCCCTTTTTGCTCTTTCATGTATTGGAAGATGCGTTATCCTTTCATCGTTTAGAAATATCTCTCCCTTATCCGGAATCACTATACCAAGAATGGACTTAAAGGCGGTGGTTTTCCCCGCCCCGTTAGGGCCGAGGATACCAACCACCTGCCCGGATTGTGCCATTATAGAAACATCTTTTAATACCTGGCGCTTGCCAAAACGCTTATAAAGTCCAACGCACTTGAGAACCGTGCTCACACACTTAGAATCCTTTCAGGTATTCAATGACCATATCGGTAATATCATATGTCCCTTTGCCGTAAACCACCGAGTCATTGGAAAGTACCAGATCATAATCGAGGAATGTCGCGTAATCCTCAATTCTCTTTTTAATCTGATCAAGTATAACCTGGGTTTTAGAGTTGTATGTCTGCTGGAGTGTTTGTTCATACTGAGCTTTCTTAGTGAGTATTTCCTGCTGCTTGGTGGCCAGCTCTTGGCTGCTTGCGCCAGATTTTACCATATCTTGATACTCTTTCGTCAGGTTATCCAGCTGTTTTTGATAAAAGGCAAAATCCTCCTGATAATTCTTGTTGAGATCCTGCCACTCCTTTGTTGATTGAAGCACTTTTTGAAGGTCAAGATAAGCAATTTTCGCTGGATTGGACGGCCCTGAAGCGTTATCAGAGATAACAAGGGCTCCTGCTAAAACCAGCGCAATCGTAAGGATCAGACCGAGCTTTTTCACAAAATGCACCTCCTATGGGAATATTAGAACAATTTTTTTGAATCCAAAAGAATAGTTACAGGTCCATCATTAACAAGCTGAACTTCCATATGCGCCTGGAAGACGCCCGATTTTACATCTATTTCTTTAGAAGCCAAATCCACAAATTTTTCAAAGTACGCCTTTGCAAGTTCCGGTGGAGCGGCTTCGGTAAAAGAGGGCCTTCGCCCTTTGCGAGCATCACCCAAAAGGGTGAATTGCGAAACGACCAGCAGCTGGCCATTGACCTCTTTTAGAGAGAGGTTCATTTTTCCCTGTTCATCTTCAAATATCCGGAGATTCAGGACTTTATCCAGCATCCATCGTAGATCGTTTTCTGTGTCGCCAGTTTGAACACCGAGTAGCAACAAAACACCATGTCCGATTTTGCCTACAACGGTTCCATCTACTTTTACTGCAGCCTGGCTAACTCTTTGAACCACAGCTCTCATATAGCACCTCCGACTCTTATTACTCTTTGAACTCCCTTTATTGATCTAAGGCTTTCCATTATCGATGTCAGATGTCCGAGATCTTTTACCAGGATATTTGCATCCATGAAATCATAACCCCACTTACCTGATTCCACAGTGTATTTAATCACTTTTGCACCTTTCACTTTGAATTTGTCTATCACTTTACTTATTACAGAACGGTCAGAAGCATCGAAATCAACTATAACCTTTACTCTGTACATATCGTTAAGGCTGAGACTCCATTCAGCGCTTAATTGTTTCTCCAGCGGGACGTTTCTGACATTTTTACATTTCGCATTATGTATGGAAATACCCCTTTTGCTGATAATAGCGACAATGTCATCTCCAGGAACTGGATTGCAGCATTTCGCAAAATACACATCTATGCCTGTTTGGCCGCCAATTAAAACCTCTTTTCCTTTCCCGGGTTTTATCTTCACCCTGGATACTTCAGGAAGCTCTGACTCTTCTTCTTCAGGCTGGATAGTTTTTAGAAGCTCCGAAGTTGTAATGCTTCCCTCACCCAGTTTGAAAAACAAATCTTTTTCACTGTTTATGTTGAATTTCTTTAACACTCGTTCCATTGTGTCACTTTCTAAAAACTCGTCTACGCTTTTCCCCAATCTTTTGCATAATTTTTTACATATATCGCGACCACGTTCCATAAACTCAGCGTTGGTCTTGTTTTTGAAGAATCTTCTTATTTTGGCACGAGTACTGCTGGACTTTGCATATTTTAACCAGTCAAGGCTTGGTCCCTCACTGGCTTTGTTCACGATAATTTCGACTCTATCGCCAGCTTTGAGTTCATAATCAATGGGAACTATTCTGTCATTTACCTTTGCACCGGCGAAATGATGCCCGATCTCCGTATGGATGGCATAGGCAAAATCGATCGATGTTGCACCCTTTGGCAGATGAATGAAATCTCCCTTTGGAGTGAATACGTAGATCTCATCTCCACCACTTAACATCTTGGAAAGTGCACTCAAGTCCTCGAAACTGCTGATGAGAGCTTCATCTTTTCTGAGCTTTTCAAACCAGGGGTTTTTTCTCATCGAGCTGATGCCCTCTTTGTATAACCAGTGAGCTGCAACTCCATATTCGGCTTCCCTGTGCATGGTTTCAGACCTGATTTGTATTTCCAAGGGTTCTCCATTGTGGGTTACGAGAGTCGTATGCAAAGATCGATAGCCATTGGACTTTGGGGTGGCAATGTAGTCTTTTATTCTCCCGGGAATAGGTGCCCATAGTGAATGGACAATTCCTAAAATTTTATAACAGTCAACATCACTTTCTGTAATTATTCTCAGTGCGATGAGGTCATATATCTCGTCAAAAGCCTTGTTTTTCCTTGTCATTTTAGTCCATATGCTGTAAAGATGCTTCACTCTTCCCTCGATCCGGAAATTGATACGATATTTCCGCAATTCTGATGTCACAATCCTCCTGTATTCATCCATTATGGACTGCCGTTCCTGAAGTTTGCGGTTCATCATTAACTTGAGTTCTCTGTACTGTTCCGGATAGAGTGTTTTAAATGAGATATCTTCAAGTTCCCATTTAATCTTGTGAATACCTATTCTATGCGCAATAGGTGCATAGATTTTCAACGTTTCGTTGGCTTTTTCTTTGCGCTTTGTCTCATCTTTTAAATGCTGAATAGTACGCATGTTGTGAAGCCTATCTGCGAGTTTTACAATGATAACCCTGGGGTCATCTGACATGGCAAAGAGCATTTTCCTGATTGTTTCGACTTTCATCTTGAATTTTGCTTCTTTTTTATCCAGCTTCTGAGTAAGATTGAGATTGCTTATCTTTGTAACTCCATTAACAATATTGGCCACATCGTTTCCAAATTTCTCTTTGACCTCATCGATGGAAACTTCGCAGTCTTCCACAATATCATGGAGTAATCCCGCAATAATAGTAGCAAGATCGGCTCTAAGCTCTGCCAAAATCTTTGAGACTGCTACGGGGTGTATTATAAATGGTTCGCCAGAATCCCTGAATTGAGAGCGATGATGGGTAAAGGCAAATTCATATGCCGCAATTATTTTTTCTCGCTCTCGCCTTTTTATTCTGAATCCAAGGATCTTCTCAATTTCTTTGACAAGATCCAAACCTTCCGTGCCGTTTAAAACTTTCTCGCTCAAGTTCTCACCCCGGTTCTTTTAACAATTTTAGCACGGACTGAGGTTCAAGGCATTCGTATATTCCAAATCATAAAAAGAAGGTTTTAATGGCATTCGCTATCACAACCACCACTAGAATTAATTTGATGAATTTCAATCCTTTTTTCAGAGCAAGCTTAACTGCGATATAAGCGCCTGTCATATTTCCCAATGCCAATAACAGCCCTATCGGGATATCGACCATACCTTTAGACAGAAAGACTATAAGGGAAGTTGTGGTATAGATCAAAACAATCCCGACTTTTATCGCATTGGTTCTTAAGAGATCTGTACCCAAAAAGAAAGTAATCGCAGCTATAAGGAGAAACCCTATTCCGGCTTGAATGAACCCACCATAAATACCTAGCAAAAAAAAGCCTGCTCCTTTTAGATAAGGATTGTTCACAATTTTCTTGTTCTTGCCAAGCTTTGGCTTCTTGATAACAAAATACACCATCACCAGCAGAATAACACTTATGACCCTTCCCAGTATCTCCCTATTGAGATCCACTGCTATAAAGGAGCCAACTATGGCACCCGCAGCTGCAAAAATACCAAGCGGAATTGCAACTTTAAAGCTCTTTACGCCACGTTTTTCGAAAGAACCAACTGCAACAGCGTTTTGAAAGAATATTGCAACCCGGTTTGTCGCGTTTGCAATATCCGGCGAAAGGCCCAATAGCATAAGCAGCGGCAGAGTAATCATCGATCCACCACCAGCGAGCGTATTAACAACTCCTGCAAGCACACCACCGAAATAAACCGTCAATAAAAGGAGCGGGCTCATTTCTTCACCTCCGGAATGGTTTTTTAGAGTTTAACATGTTTTTGGTTTACATATTTCATAAAACTACTATCTCATCAGGAGGGTTTAGGGTCTGGTTATTATGGTTTAGTAAAAGCACTAGACCTACTATAACATCTTGTATAGTATAGCATTCTTTGTATATAGCAGCGTATTTTGATGTATAACTATTTGTTATTATATCTGTCTATAATATGGTTATTTCTTGTATCTATTGTATCGTTATGCTATAATTTGTATATACTAAGAGAAAGGTAGAGACAATGGAGGTATGGCAATGAGCAGAGATATTGGGGTGATAGAGATATTAAATCTCCTTGGAAAGTTAGAAGATGAAGGCGCTATTTCTTCAAGAAAGCGCTTTATAGAAAACTATATTAAAATACTAGACAGTCTTGATTTAGTAACCTCTGACATAAACAGAATAGTTGAAGCACATCAGAACGCTGAAGAAAAAACCCTTTTTGTCAGGGCTTATGGCGACCTGGTCAACAGGCTTGCGGAGCTTTCAGGCATGAAAGTGGAATACATCAAATACAGCAACAGAGATAAAATAAGTGGTATCTGGTACGCTGGCGAGAACTTTGAGCTCAAGGTAGCTGCGATAATACCGACCGATCACGAAGAGGCAAAGTGGATTTCTAGAAGTGCACTTCTTATATTGCCAGAAGCTATTGACTTTGGACGACCTTTTGTAACCGTGGAGAAGCTTACGGAATTTTTTAGGCTTGTCTCGCATATTAATTTACCAATTTCTACATTAGCTCAGGTCTTAAGAGTCGATGATAACTACGATTTGCGATTAATCCCTGTCATGGAGCTTATCGTGCTTGCTTTCAAGAAACAGCTAAAGTCTAAGGTCAACAATATTTCCATGAATATAGAATGGACACAAAAAGAGCTCGAACAGCTTTTTGAAACTCTAAAATTACCCACACTGTATTTTATGAAAATCCTCCTTTCTGGAAAAAAGACGGCTTATGAAATATATGAAGAATTAAACAGTATGCTTGAAAATGATGCTCACGAAAAAGTAAAAAGTCCCATGGCAGTCGGGGCAATTATGGGTGCACTTTCAAAACACTATCGTGGATTAAAAGAACCACTTGTTGAACGTAAGGGAAAGCACTATATTATCAACGAAAAATATAAAGATATGATAGCATCTGCTATAACTAGCATCCAAAGCTAATTGCAATATCGAACTGCATTATTTTGCCGTTAGAGGCCTTTTTTGTTGATTTGATATATAAATATCAAGAAATTCAAAAAAAGTGCCTTAAAATCGATTCTGCGAGGTCACGTTCTGTGAAAAGCATTATAAGCTAAATGCAGAAGCCGTTGTTACTCATTGTATTATGGTATAATAAAAAGTGGAGACATAATGTATATTACGTCTCCACTTTTCCTTATTTTTTCTCATCTAATCATAGGGGGAATAAAATGGACTTTGAAGATGCAGTAGAAAGATTCACCGAATATCTGGAATTCGTCAGAAATCTCTCACAAAATACAGTCAGTTCATATACTAGAGACCTCAACCATTATAGCAAATACCTCCAGGAACATTCATTGGATTATAGGCAGGTAAAAAGGCGAGACATAGAAAGATTTATGAAGGAGCTTTCTCAAGGATACTATTCCGCATCGAGATTATCCCCTTCCTCTGTTGCTCGCCATCTTTCCACTCTCAAAACATTTTACATGTTCCTCTATGTAAGTGGCACGGTAAACAAGATTCCAACCGACCTTGTAAAAGCCCCAAAGACCCGAAGACGTATTCCGGAATACATAAGTTATGAAGAAATCCAGAAAATACTCAATGCCTTTCCAGAGACTCACCTTGGAAAGCGCAATCGTGCAATCATTGCACTGATGTACTACTGTGGGCTCCGGGTTAGTGAGGTCTGCTCCCTTACATTAAGGGATATCTCCCTCGAAAGTGATCCCCTGGTGCGCGTCAAAAGCGGTAAAGGAGATAAAGACAGGATAGTGCCTCTCACCCCTGATGCGATTAGCATGCTAACAGATTATCTGGGTTATAGAGATAAATTTCCAAAAGCCAATAGGCATTCCAGGCTCTTTTTGGGAATCCACGGCGAGCCACTTTCAAGGAAATCCGTGAACAAAATGCTCCAGAACCATGTTAAGAAGATATTCCCGGACAAACACTTCCACCCTCATATCTTCCGCCACAGCTGTGCAACACATCTTCTCCAGCGTGGTGCGAGTATAAAAATCGTTCAGGAAATCCTCGGCCATGCCAATATATCCACTACCAGCATCTACCTGCACATCACCGACAAAGAAAAGCGAGAAGCAGTAAAACTACTATCTAACGGGAAAAACACCGACACTTAAATTTTTGGCGTGGTATATACTAATATAATAATACATAATGCTATTTTGCCTGCTATATTGTGGCTATACTTTCTATATTAAGAATAATATTCTATAATAATTTTATTTGCAGTATAGCAATATATAATTTGTTTATACCATCCAATTCTTGTTTATACAGAAAAAAACAGAAATTTGACGCGAATCGCAAGCAGTGATTACGATCCGAACCGCTTCGTGCTTGTCCCAAATTTTTGGCTCTCACTATTCAGTTCTTTCACACCACTCGACAAATATTCACAGTTTTCACATAGGTCACAATAGTGATATAATTTTCAAGGGGTGCATATTATGGATAGAAAGGTTATTAAAGAACTAATGGCGGTTTTGTATGATAAACCTTTAGATAAAAATAGCAAAACACTTCTTGTTGATAGAAGAAAAGAGCTTGCCAGGTTAGAAAACATCACTTCTTTCCAGCCTCTTGGAATATACGGAGTCTGTGGCGAAACGGGCGTTGGAAAAACCACAGTTCTAAACCTTTTAAATGATACTATCAAGAGTTTCTACATCATTCTTTCCGAAAAAGATAGCAAAGAAATAATTATCGGTGATCTTCTTTACAAGTTGGCCCTAATTTCTGCTCAAGCAGTAAATCGCGGTGATAAAGATAAAGTAGAAAAAATCATAGAGTGGATAATCACTGAACGAACTGAAACTTCAAGCATGCATGGCGGAATAAATTCAGTAGTATCTGCTGGTGCAACTAAAGCTTCCTCAGTTAGCAGAAAATTCAACGTCTATCAAGCATATCAAATGCTTGGTGAATTGATCGATATACTCAAAAGTAAGTTTGAAAGAATAGTGTTGATTATAGATGAGTTAGATAAAGAAAAGAAAAGCGATGTGCTCCAAATTCTCGATTCATTGAAACATTTGCTGGTGCAAAATGGCGTGATTTCCATTATTTCACTCCCTTTTTCGATATACAGAGAATATGCCCAAGATAGGTTACGATGGAATGAATCAGGAAATCTCGAAAACATATTCAAAGACATGATCTTCCTTGAACCGTTGAAACTAGCAGATGTTCAAGAAATGCTCGTTAAAAGATTGAAAAACTACCCAGACATATTAACCAACGATGCTTATCAGGAAATAGTGAGATTTTCAGATGGAAACCCCAGAGATGCCCTATGGATTACCCAGCAAATAATACTTGACAATACAGAAGCTCGAAAGATAGATGGCAGCATCGCGACCAATTCTATAAAGAAAATAGTAAAGGAATACATGAAATTTGGAAGAGCATTAACCGACATACAGAAGAAGATACTCATGAAAATCGCGCTAAATCCTGGAGATAGATCTTCAATTGCCAACTCTCTTGAAAATGAAGTTAAACCCCAAACCACCTATACCTATATAAACAGGCTCATCAAAGAAGGCTTCTTGCTTGAAAGAAACGGCATAATATCCGTTCCCGGCAAAATATACTTCTCACTTCTTGATTGAGAGCCATTCACACCACTCGACAAATATTCACAGTTTTCACACAGGTCACAATTCTTCACAGCAAGCTGGGACAGGGCTATATTATTGGGATAACGTTGAAATCTCAAAAAAAGAGGTACAAGAGCAGGTTGCAGATATTAGTGATACAATTTAGAAAACGCAGTCATTGGAGGGACAGATGGAAGCTATAAAAATTGCTAAAAAATTCATCGAAAAATACTACACCAATTGCCTTGTAGCTTTTCTATCAGGAAGCGTTGTGAGAGGTGAAGGAACCCCAACTTCGGACCTCGACATTGTTGTCATTTTAAAACCGGGAGAAAAACATCACCGCCGTTCCTTCATCTTCAATAACCAGCCAATTGAAGTCTTCGCCAACACCGAAGAGTCTATCGAAAAATTCTTCAAATTTGATGTTGCTGAAAAAGAACCGTCGTTACCTCAAATGTGTTCTGAAGGAATAATTATTAGAGACACGCACGGGCTCGGTGAAAGAATCAAAGAACGCGCTTGCGAATTGCTTGCAAAAGGTCCTGGCATACTTTCCAAAAAAGAAATTGACGACTATCGATACAGCATCACAGATCTTCTTGATGATTTTTCCGGTTCAACAAAGAAGGAAGAATCGATCTTT
Source organism: Kosmotoga sp. (assembly GCF_982836095.1). Taxonomy (NCBI): domain Bacteria; kingdom Thermotogati; phylum Thermotogota; class Thermotogae; order Kosmotogales; family Kosmotogaceae; genus Kosmotoga; species Kosmotoga sp. Next base: position 364 of record NZ_CEYIHJ010000017.1, on the reverse strand, counting down.
ATAGTTGAAAGATTGGTAAATAATGCGGTGAAGCTACACCTTTTGGCCAACGGCCAATGGGTAGGAAAGGGTAAGTGGCTGTACCGGGCACTGAAATCTTTCGATCCCGACCTGGCTAAAGAATTGGTAACCGCAATGGAGCTTTTCTTTTGTCACAATAATGCCTCCGCTGTTATAGAACTCGTTGATAGAATTCTAGCTCCTTTTGGCGGCAGATTATTCGAAGGCTATTACAGAGATTGAGTCTCAATATTATTACCCTCCCTTAGGGAAAGATAGCCCCCCTTTTTGAGGTTTTTCCTACTCATGAGGTGCATTTATAATTCCATTTCCTTCCCCTTGGTGGTTGGTTATAACTTATGGG
>NZ_CEYIHJ010000016.1:14885-20880 GCF_982836095.1 Kosmotoga sp. | reverse complement strand
TGTATGAGCTTTACAAGTCCTGGTCACGAAAGGAATCCACCACCAACTCAATCCTTTCAAGTCCTTCTAATCTAAAAGGGGGCACAACATCTTCATTTTGAATTTGGGAGGCTTTTTTCGCGACACCCTAAGCTCTTCTGGTATTTTTCATTTCTTTACCCATCATATAACTGGAATCTGAGTTATTATGATTTTTCCAAGCAAAAATGTCAGCGGAGGGTTTAACACGGAATTAATATAAGATGTTATGACATCAACACATGTTGATGTTGTATAACATTATCACAATTTGTGAAACTTTGCTTTGTTATTCTCAGCTGTAAAGAAAATTTCATGATTGCTTCTACAGAAAATTGGGGGTGGTGAAGCATGAAAAAGGTTTTACTGGTTACTGCTTGTTTTCTGCTCTTTATTACTTTTTTATTCTTCTCTGGATGTCCAATTCCAAAGTCTGTAATCCTAACACTTAATATTGTTGGCCAAGGTTCTACAATTCCTCCAGTAGGTCGGCATGCATATCCCATAAATACTATTATAAACCTTTCCGCAATTCCTGATGACAATTGGACTTTTAGCCATTGGGCTGGTGATGTTGCTAATCCATATAATGCAAATACAACAATTCAAATGAACTCTGACAAAGAGGTCACTGCCTATTTTGAAGAAGAAACCGAAATCAAGAAAATCATTAAAAAGGTCGACCTTGATCATCCGCTTTCACTCTATTTTATAGAAGAAATTATCCCATTGACCGAAGGCAACAAAGATGAATTACTTGACATGCTTGAAAATGGTTCACCTTTGGAAAGATGGGCTGCCGCTTATGCTTTCCAGAGGGTAACGACTCTACCAGCTACCGTTCTAAACGAGCTTGAAGATTATCTCAATGATTCAAATGAAACAATCAAGGCTCTAATAGCAACCGCTTTCCTTGTAAACAATGATGTTCGAGGAAAATCTCCACTTGAAAGTTTACTTTCTTCTGATGAAATTATGATGTTTAGCGTCCCACCTGAATTGATTTCAGAATTCGCTCTTGCAATACTCGAAATATATTTCCCAGATGAGTACAGCCCAGCTAAATCATTTGAGTCTTTGACCACAACGGTTACAGGAGGACCTTGCGATTATTCAGTAACTGTAAAAATAGCTTTTCATGGTGATGGTGCTAGCCAGACACAATTAGATAACTGGGAAAGTGAAGCTGAAGCGATCTGGAATGGCACAGAAGGGTCACGCCCATGGGGCGGGGAAAACGAGGAAGATGAGGACTGTTGCACAGTAAAATTTGACTTTATTTTCGAACTGATAACAGATGGTGCAACTCCAAACGATGCTCATGTTGTGGAAGTTAAATCTGTTAATGCTCATCATACATCTTTTGTATATACGCCACTTCCTACCCCGGGATCTACTGAAACCACAACTGGTGAGTTTGACAATCTGGATACAGGTGGTGTTGTAGCTCATGAAATAGGGCATCTGATGGGCTTGGATGACGAATACCATTATAATGAAGACGGTGATTACGTAAATGACAATCCACAAACTGAAGACCCTCAAAGTATTATGGCAACAACATCTGGAAGCATCTCTTCTCTTCCTGAGCACATTGATGAAATAATGTCTGATGCTGAAATTGAATGTGAATGCGACTTTAACGTCACTATGACACCAGCATACGATGTGAACATTTCACCAGGCGAACATACTGTAAATGGAGTGTTTGTCAGGAAAGACGGTACCGTGGCAAAAGGGTGTAAAGTCAAAGTGCAAGTTGCGGGGTTACACAACTTAGGTCCTGTGGAAAAAACAACAGATGAGAATGGAAAAGTCAGTTACACGTATCAATGCGAAATCAAAGGACATACTGGCTTAGACTTTATCACAATGGAAGGAGAATGCGGTGCATCAGATACAGTTCTAAAACAATGGATATCGTTAGGAAAGATCATTCCCATACCGCTTTGGCCCTACAATGACCAACGAGATGTGCCTTACGGTATGCCCACTCCATTTTCTGTTGATGCTACTCCTTCTTCAGCATGGAGGGCAGACAATTTTGCTATACATGTCATAATTACAGAAGATTCAACAGTGATATATGAAACCACTTCCACCGCTTCCGTTTTTGATGTCCCTGCTCTTCAACCCGCTACAACATATGAAGTGGAATTGATTCCTACTAACACCTTTTCTGGTGACGAAGGAATCAAGGAAGAAATATACTTTGAAACAAAAGTTCCAACTCCAGAATACATTGAACCACCTGAAGACATAAAGGTCGATCTTTCCGCTTCAGGTACATCTATAAGATCACATGAATTTGCGAAGTTAGTCAGTGATTCCATACTTAAGAAAGGGTATAAGCAAATGATCTTTGTCTTTGGGCAATGTTATGGAGGAGGATTATTTGCAGACTTAAAAGATCTTGATAAAACGCTCTTGAAATCTGCAGCAAGATGGAATGAAGCAAGCTGGGGCAATGATTCAAAAGGATATGATTACTGGCTTGAAGCACTAAGAAAAGAATTAGCGGAGGGTGATACTATAGCTCGTGCGGACCATGATGCAATGATGAATGACCCACATGGTCCTAACCCAGATGCTTCAGGGTGGAAAGGGCATCACGAAACACCACAAGGTCTCTACAATGGCGACGAAACCATGAAACTAACAGACGATGCGAGTTCAAAACATGCTTTGCTCTTTTCTGGTTCAGATAAGCCACGCCATAAGGGGGACATTGAAAATTGGGAGGAGACCTTAACTTCAACGCCTTTCGGTTTTGATGTAATTTCAATTGTTGGAGGAACGAAAGAAGATCTTGAAACTGCTTTAGCATCTATAAGCGCCCTAATGAACAGCAACGAAATTTTTCTGTTTATGTCTTCAGGACATGGAAGCATGGGTCAAAAAATTGCCACAGAAAAACCTGTAACTGATGAAGGTGCGGAGGTTATTTTTAGACCTTCATCTGAAATAGAGACAGAAATGGTTAAGATGTCACTTACAGGCATGTATATCACATTTGATGTATACGATGAGGGCATTTCTTATAACGTGTATCTAAATGGCTTACCCATCGGTTCAAGCTTACCAGGTGTAATAAGAACAGAGCTATTCGTACCAGTAGATTATATATTGTGGGGGGAAGATAATACACTCTTTTTTGAAGCAAGTCCGATAATTTATGAATTGGAAGCTGAAAGAATAATCTACGAAATCTTTCTTGACACTGGCGCTATTCCAACTATTAATGAGGAATAGCTTTGAGTATTTAAGAGAAATCCTGTATAGAGGTAAAAGGGCACTGATAACACGGTGTTTGGTAAAACTTGGGTGATGAGAATTTGAAGAACGAGACCTGAGAATCCGGGAGCCAGGTTATGAGTGATATTATGAAAAACGAGTTTATGATCCGCTTGTTTCACCCGATTCTAAGGTCTTGTTATTTGCAACTCGGTTCTTACAGTTACCTACTTTTTTATAAAATCAATCAGCTTTTGCATGAAGAGATCTGGTTTTTCTACGTTAACGCTATGACCGCAATCAGGGATAATTTCAACAGTTGCATTTTTCATTACTTTCTCAAACTCTCTAGCCATTTCTTCCGTTATTATAAGATCGAGCTTGCCAACAAGTATCTTGAAGGGGATTTCGAGTTTGGAAAGTTCTTTTTTGTAATCATATTCTTCAAGGGCTCTAGCATTTTCTACAAAGCACTCTGGTTTCATCATAAGGGCATCTGAAACGAGTTGATCAGTAAAGCGATCGACTGGCCTGGTTGGCATGGTCCCAATCAATGCTTTTTTCAACAAGTCGGCATTGCTTTTGTACAATTCCAGGACTGCATAAACTTCTGGGGCGGTTTTATAGCCCGAAGGAGGAGCTGGGTCAATCAGCAATACTTTTTCTACCATTTTCGGGTTATCAATTGCCATTTTCTGAACAACGGCGCCTCCAAGTGAGTGCCCTACCAGAATTGCCTTGTCGATATTCAGTTTTTTCATGAATTCCGAAACGTATTGTGCATAGACATCTATTTTTACTTCTTCGAGCCGTTCAGATTGTCCAAAGTTTGGCATGTCCACCGCGACGCCATGATATTCATTTGGAAGGTTGTCCAACGCTGGTTTAAACCAGCGCCAGGATGCGAAATTTCCATGGACAAAAAGGATGGTTTTTTTGGCTTCTCCATTTTTCTGTACATAATGAATCCTTTTTCCAAGCACTTCGACAAATTCGCCCTCGGCTTTTTTCATTTTTGCTATCCTCCTTTTAAGTGCCGTATAAGGTTTCCAGAGGAATTTGACATTGAATATTTGCAACGCATATGCGAGTCCACGCGGGAAGAAAAGCACAACCAGTACAAGTAATACACCAAAAATAATAGACATTGGAAGTTGAGTCCTGCTGAACATAAATGGCATGGCAACCATTATAACCGAGCCTATGAAACTTCCTGAAAGCGATGCCAATCCTCCAATGACAATGATAGCAAGGAGATTTATGGAATTTCCAAGTCCAAAATCAGTAGGAGAGATATAGCCGATAGTGTGCGCATAAAGGCTTCCGGCAATGCCTGCGTAAACGGCACTAATGACAAATGCGATGAGTTTATATCTTGAAATGTTTATACCCATAGATTGAGCTGCAAACTCGCTTTCCCTTATAGCCTTGAAAGCTCTGCCTGTTCGACTCTTTAAGATATTTGCACTGATGATGTATAAAAGAAGTGCAATTACCGCAGTGAGGTAATATTTTGCTGTATCTGAGGAAAGTTGAGCCCCCAGCAACTTTGGGGGTGTGATATTTCTGATTCCTATGTTCCCACCAGCGAATTCCCAGGATTTGAGCAACTGCTCTACAACTACACCAAAGGCCATTGTTGCAATAGCTAGGTAAAATCCTTTCAATCTGAGAGCGGGAATTCCCAGCAAAAAGCCAAAAAGCCCCGAGACACTTCCAGCTATCAAGAAAGATAGCAAGAAGGGCAAGTGAAAATTCATGGTTAGTAAAGTTGAGGTATAGGCCCCTATGGCCATGAAGGCAGCATGTCCAATGGATATTTGACCGGCGTATCCTATAACAATATTCAGCCCCAGCGTAGTTATTGTGTAAATAAGAACCAGAGAAAATATGGTCATCATAAAAGGCTGGCCAGTGAAAAACAAGGGGATTACAAGAAAAAGAAGCGCTGTTAATATCCATTGCCTGTTTTTATACAAAGTATCACGCATAGTCTACACCCTTTCTGCTGACCTACGGCCAAGAAGACCTTCAGGTTTTATGAGAAGCAGTATGAGAATAATGAGCAAAGCAAAGGCCATTTTTAGTTCTTCAGAAAGATAACGGGCCACGAATTGCTCAATGATACCAAGCAGAAGTCCACCGACAACTGTACCGGGAAGGCTTTCAAAACCTCCGAGAACCGCAGCTGTGAGTCCCTGTATCTGAAGATCTAACATCATATTTGGGTTTATTTGAGTTCTTGGCGCCGCCATTATAGCCGCAAGAGCGCTCAATGCAGTTCCAACACCCCAGGAAAAAGCGAATACCGTACCTACTCTGATCCCCATCAGTCTGGCGGCGGTTTCATTTTGCGCAGTTGCACGTACAGAGAGTCCGACCCTTGTAAATTTGAAATAGAGGAAAAGAGCCAGCATAATAACCGCAGCAATGCCAAAAATGAGGAGATCCTGCCTGGTGAGTATGATTCTTCCCTGTGGAAACTTGATGAAAATAGGTCTTCCATGTATAAGGGAAGGGAAAGGTTTATAGTCTTGTTTCCATATTTCCAATGCTAGACCTTCAAGAATCATTAATAGCCCTAAGGTTAAGATCAACATCGCTGAATGAGAAAGATGGCGAATCGGGCGCAACAACCCTCTTTCCGTAGCAGCTCCAAGAAAGAACCCAAAAACAATGGCAGTGAGCACTGCAAGCCACAGCGGCAGTCCAGCAATGGCAAAAACAGTGTATGCAATATATG
>NZ_CEYIHJ010000016.1:11666-14875 GCF_982836095.1 Kosmotoga sp. | reverse complement strand
CTGCAAACATCCCCATGTTCCCGTAAGCAAAATTTACAACACCGGAGGTTTTGTATATGAGCACAAGACCCAGAGCAACCAATGAAAAAAGGCTCCCCTCTCTAAGCCCCAATATTATTTGCTGTAAAAAGGTTACCATCAAGTCACCCCCATCAGGCCCCAAGATATTTTTGTTGAACTAATTCACTTTTAAGAAGGTCTTTCGCATCACCTTCGAGGGTGAGAGTTCCTACCTCGAGAATATAGGCATAGTCAGAGATTCTTAGCGCCGCATTGGCATTTTGCTCTACAAGCAAAATCGTGAGTCCCTTTTCTTTGTTTAAATTTACGAGAAGCTCGAAAATCTGTTCAACGATTTTTGGTGCTAATCCAAGAGAAGGTTCATCAAGCATAAGTAATTTTGGACCAGCCATGAGAGCTCTGCCTATGGCAAGCATTTGCTGTTCTCCACCTGACAAAGTTCCAGCAAGCTGGTTCTTTCTGTCCCGCAATATAGGAAATAGCCCATAAACTTGATTCAAGTCATCGTTTATTTGCTTTCTGTTTTTGCGAGTTATAGCCCCCACAAGAAGGTTTTCCTTAACGGAAAGATCAGGAAATAATTGACGACCTTCAGGGCATTGAACAATCCCCATCCTAACTATTGCTGATGAATCCAGATGAGTGATAATTTTTTCGTGAAAAAGAATGCTTCCGTTTTTAGGCTTTAACAGTCCAGAGATTGTCTTAAGTGTTGTGGTTTTTCCTGCACCATTGGAACCCAACAGGGAAACAATCTGTCCTTCTTCAACACGCAATGATATGTCCTTTAACGCTTTTACATAACCATAATAGACTTCGATATTTTTTATCTCAAGCATATTTACTCTCTCCCAGATAGGCTTCTATAACGTTGGGGTCATTTTTAATATCATCAGCTGAGCCTTCGGCTATTTTTTCACCAAAATTCATTACCGTTATTCTGTCAGATATGTCCATAACAAGTGACATATCGTGCTCCACAAGGAAAATTGTCAAATTAAAGTCGTCGCGTAAACGATTGATAAGCGTTTTTAGTTGGATGGTTTCGGTGGGGTTTAGACCAGCAGCTGGTTCATCAAGCATGAGAAAATTCGGTTCACTCATCAGTGCTCTGCCAATTTCAACGAGCTTCTGTAATCCGTAGGGAAGCATGCCGGCTAATGTATTGAGCCTATTTTTCAAACCTAACAGTTCAGCTATTTCAAGAGCTTTTTCCATGGATTTTTTTTCTGAGTTTTTCACTTTATTTGTCCACAGTGCTTCTTGCAAGATTCCATAATGTATTTCACCATGGTGGCCCACAAAGAAGTTGTCTTTCACCGTCATATACTTGAATATCTCAAGATTCTGAAAGGTTCTTGATATACCTGCTTTTATCACTTTAAAGGGCTTATAAGTCGCCAGATCTTTCCCGTTGAATGATATTTCCCCTTCAGTTTCCTTGACAATACGGGTTATAACATTGAAAAGCGTGGTTTTTCCCGCTCCATTTGGCCCAATCAAAGAATGTATGGTGTTCTTTTTTACTGTCATGTTGAACGACTTTACTGCTGTAACGCCCCCAAATTTCACAGTGATGTTCCTGACTTCAAGAACCATGGTGCACCTCCAGGAAAACGCGGGGGAAAATCCCCCGCGAGCAAAGATTATTCAGCGACCGAAATCCAGTCTGTCAATGTAGTCCAGACTTGGTTTTCCACATGCATCACATACATTTGCCTGATACCGACACGACAGTATTTGTCATTGGGATCATAGGGTTTGTAAGTAATAGATGGTGTAATAAGCCCTTTCCAGCCGTTCATTTCTTCGAGTGCTTTTACAAGGCTTTCCCTTGTTGGTTCCTCTCCAGCTCTTCTTAACGCTTCTGTGAAGACTTCGGCGGCAATGAAGCCCGCCGCTGCGTAAGCGTTGGGAATTTCGTCGTTGAAAGTTTCTTGATAAATTTGAATATATTTTTGGAAGCTTTCATCAGCTACATCTCCCATAACCCACGCCATTGCCTGGAAGCCTTCAGCAGCATCTCCTGCCAGTGCGATAACAGTTGGATCTGGATTAACATAGTTTCCAAGCAAGAGGGCATCGAGGCCATATTCATAAGCCTGCTTGAGGAAGTTAGGGCTCTGAGGGATCCACATGCTCAACACAACAGCATCTACATTCAGTTCCATGAGCTTGAGAATTTCGTTATCAAAGGTCATTCTCGTAACATCGACCGGAAGCTTCGCAACAAGGGCGGAACTGTAACCGTGTTCTACAAGCCAACGTTTAAGGCCGTTAAGTTCTTCCTGTCCAGCATCATCAGCCCTGTAAACAATACCTATACGCTTCTTTCCCAGTGCCTCAACTAAGTATTTTGCCATGATCTGACCCTCAGTTGTGTAGTTAGGCTGTACGGTAAAGACATACTTTTTCGGAGGAATGGCCAGAGTGCTTGAGCCACTTCCTTGGTAAACAAATGGGACACCAGAGTTGTTAAGATAGTCAGCAACAGCGAGACATCCAGGAGTGCCAAGGCCTCCAACAATGGCGAAAACTTTATCTTGTTCTACAAGCCTTTTGACTTCTACAACGGTTTTTGAAGGGTTAAAGGCATCATCTGCTACAATAAATTCGATCTTTCTGCCGTTGATTCCACCATTTGCATTTACCCAGTTGAAGTATGCATCCATGCCCTTCCGCATTGAGATGCCTATTGGTGCTACTGGACCAGAAAGAGCCTGGAAAGAGCCAATGACAATCTTATCTGGATATACACCGTTTTCTGCAAAAACAAAGCTAAACACAATGGTAACAAAGAGTACTGATAAAAGAAGTTTCTTCATACTTTCCCCACCTCCTGTTATGGATTGGATCAATCGATATTCTTAATTATTACGGTTGTACCCATGCCTCCACCTATGCAAAGTGAAGCAAGGCCATAGGTCAAATCACGCTTTTTCATTTCGTAAAGAAGCGTGACAACAATACGGTTACCAGATGCACCGATAGGATGTCCGAGAGCTATGGCGCCGCCATTTACATTAGTTCTTTCCAACATCCAGTCTCTTTCAACTCCCAGCTCTTCTTCCAGTCCTTTCAATACAGCAAGGCTCTGAGCGGCAAAGGCTTCATTGAGTTCGAAAAGTTCTATATCCTTTATGTTCATTTTCGCTTTTTCCAGAGCTTTCTTTATAGCTGGTACAGGG
>NZ_CEYIHJ010000016.1:9291-11656 GCF_982836095.1 Kosmotoga sp. | reverse complement strand
ACACCAGCTTGAGCAAAGGCTATAATTTCTGCCATGGGTTTCAACCCATGAGTTTTCACAGCATCTTCAGAGGCGATAACAACTGCGCTGCCACCATCATTTATTCCAGAAGAATTACCCGCGGTTACGGTTCCATCTTTTACAAATGCCGGCTTTAATTTTGCGAGCTTTTCAGGTGTTGTATCTCTTGGATGTTCATCTGTGTCAAAAACGACTTCTCCTTTCCTGGTCTTGATAACCACTGGTTCAATTTCATCTTTGAATTTACCCTCTGCTATGGCCTTTTTCGCTTTCATCTGGCTGTTATAAGCGAATTCGTCCTGTTCTTCCCGTGTAATGCTATATTTTCTGGCAAGGTTTTCTGCAGTAACACCCATGTGATATCTGTTGAAGATATCCGTAAGCCCGTCGAAAACCATGTGATCAATGATCTCACCGTTTCCAAGTCTGTAGCCAAATCTGGCATCTGGAAGCAAATATGGTGCTTTCGACATATTCTCAATGCCACCCGCAAGTACAATTTCAGCCTCATTAATTAAGATATCCGTAGCACCGACCATGATACTTTTCATGCCAGAGCCGCAAAGCATATTCACCGTATAACCAGGCTTCTCTGCTGGAACATCTGAGTATATGGACACTTGACGCCCAGGTCCCATACCCTGGCCGGCTGTGAGGATACAACCTATGATGGTTTCATCGATGTTCTCCGGTGTGATCCCAGATTGTTTTATCGCTGCTTTAGCCGCAGTGACTCCAAGTTCAACCGCTGGAACGTCCTTTAGCGATCCACCCATTGTTCCAATGGCTGTTCTTTTTGCCCCGACTATGTAGACTTTCCTCATAACTTATCGCCTCCTATATCAAATTGAGTTTGCTGGCTTCTTTCCTGAGCTGATTTCTGAAATCGGGATGGGCTATATTCACAAGTGCTTCAGCTCTTTGTTTAACACTTAAGCCTCTCAAGTGTGCAATACCGTATTCCGTGACAACGTAATCTATATCCTGTCTGGGGACTGTCACTGGAGAGCCCAAAGGCAAAAGAGGTACGATGGTTGAAATGGTGCCACGTTTTGCTGTCGTTCGAAGGGCTATGATTCCCTTTCCACCTTTTGACATGCTGGCCCCGCGGTGAGTGTCAAGCTGGCCGCCTGTGCCACTGTAATGCCTTGTGCCAATGGCTTCAGAACAAACTTGACCAGTTAGATCTACGGTTATTGCGGTGTTTATGGAAACCATTTTTTCATTTTGGGCTATAACATAAGGATCATTGACATATCTACCACGTAAGATAAAGATTCCAGGATTGTCTTCAACAAATTTGTACATTTTTTTCGTTCCCAGAGCGAAAGTACAAATGAATTTGCCCGGCCATAACGTTTTTCTGCTATTGGTTATAATTCCTTTTTCAAAGAGCTCTATCATGGATTCGGTGAACATTTCGGTGTGTATTCCCAGATCCCGCTTGTCTTCCAATAGTTTAGCAACGGCATTCGGTATTCCACCAATGCCGATTTGTAAAGTTGCCCCATCTTCAATGAGTTCTGAAATGTGTCGCGCTATGTGCTTTTCGGTTTCTGAGGGCTCAACAACAGGGAGTTCTGGAATATCAAAACTGTTTTCGATTACGTGATCAACCTCACTGATATGAACCTGCGTTTCCCCATGGGTTTTGGGAGCTTTTTCGTTTACTTCAAGGATGACCATATCGGCATTTTCTACCATATCCCGTTCGTAAACATTGGAGAGGGAGAGCGTCATGTAGCCGTTCCTATCCATAGGCGATGCAACACCCCAAAAAATGTCGGGCTTGTTGCTCACAAGCCTGTCAGTACCAGCATTGTGCAAATTGTTTGGAATGTAAGATACGGTTTTGTAACCGGCTTCAGCCGCTTTCCTTACAGGAGCGGAATAAAACCAGGACTCGTTGATAAATGTTCCATTATACTGGGGGTCCATAAAGAAGGGATATTCTCGCATATTAAGGCAACTGGTTACACTAACACCCTCGACATGGGTTGCAAGTTTATGGAGATTGTCCAACAACCCTTTGGGTTCCATGGAGACCATGCTGACGACGATTTTATGATTGGATTTTATCAAGCCCAAAGCGTCGTCGAGTGAAAGAAGTTTCTTCTTGTATAACTCTTTCCAGTTCATCTTTATACCTCCAAACCTCTGGCAATGAGCTTTGCAAGATCCATGAGATATTCTTCCCATTTATCATCGGAATAACGGGGCCTAAAAACAAGATCTAAACCCATAAAGTGACCAATTCCCATGAGAAAAATTGCAATGGAATGTGCATTCATGACACGCAGCTTACCAGAGTTCATAGAATCGTTGAGAGCCTTCACATAAGACT
>NZ_CEYIHJ010000016.1:0-9281 GCF_982836095.1 Kosmotoga sp. | reverse complement strand
TTCGTAATATCTGTACCCGAGATTATCCACGATAAATTCCGACTCCCTGACGATCTCGTAAATCTCTCTGTGTTCTTTCATGAATTCGAGAAATACCCGATAATTCCGTATCTCTTTTTCTAATCTGCTTTCTAAATTGACTGAAGCGTCTCTCATCATATGGCGGAGTTTTCTATTGGCAAGCACAACCAGTTCTTCAAGCAAAGCCTGTTTGTTCTTGAAATAAAGATAAAATGTGCCTTGCCCATAACCAGCTCTGGACATAATTTCATATACGGAAGTTTTGAAATAGCCTTTTTTTCCGAAGAGCTTTTCAGCAGATTTCATTATAAGCGAACGACTATCTTTGCCGTAGCTCGCTTTTTTGTAGATCGAAAAATGCGTAACCTCATCGCTCAGTTCAGCAGACACACCAAACCCATTGCATGTAAAATCCAACAGGTCGTTTATAACTTCAGCAGGAACTTTCATGTTTTTGAAAACGATCCAGTAAATAGCGCTGAATCTTAAGGGCCCGATTATAAACCACTTCATGGCTGGTTTAATTTCAGAAATATCCTTTTTTAAGATTTTGGAGACAGCATCCAGATATATGGCGTCAACGAGTTCTTCAATGTTCCTAAGCCTGTATTCAGCTTCGTGAAAAGCCTTAAAGCGTTTTTTTGATTTCCAGAGTGTCTCAAAAGCGGATACATATAAATATTTAAGAGTGTCACGTCTGTTCCGGCCTCCAGTGGTTTTCATAGACTGCTGAAAACTTTCCATCATTTCATTGGTTATAGTCCTGAATATATCGTCTTTGTTTTTGAAATGACGATAAAAAACGCCATTGGACAATCCAGCTTTTCTACATATTGCTGCTACGGATGTGTTTTCAAAGCCCTTGCTGCTGAAGAGATCTTCAGCAGCAAGAAGCAGAGCTTTTCTGGTTCTTTGAACCTTTGTGCTCAAAGAACAAGGCCTCCATCGACACCAATAATTTGGCCGGTGATATAACTTGACTCATCGGATATCAGGAACAGGTAAACGTTGGCGATCTCTTCAGGATTTCCCATTCGTTTAAGAGGGATTTTTTCTTCCATGTATTTAATGACTTTTTCTGGAACTTTTTCTGTCATTGGTGTTTTTATAAATCCGGGGGCTACAGCATTTACTCGAATATTTGCACCTTTTCTGGTAAATTCCTTGGCCCAGGTTTTGGTCATGGCGATAACCCCTCCCTTGGTGGCTGAATAATTTGTTTGGCCTATATTGCCATATACACCAACAACTGAGGAAGTGTTGACTATTGCGCCATGGCCTTGATTAAGCATAACAGGGGCAACGAACTGAGTCATGTTGAATACGCCTTTTAAGTTCACGTCAACAACGGCATCCCAATCTTCTTCTGACATCTTTTGGATAAGCGCATCTCTGGTTATACCAGCGTTGTTAACTAACCCATCGATTTTTCCGTATTTTTCTTTTAGTTCCTCAACAAGATTTTTGATTGCTTCCCGATCTGTGACACTAAGCTTTTTTACAACTACTTCACCTGCAAGCCCTTTAGACTCATCTACAAGGCTTTTTAAGAGCTCTTCGTTTAGATCACATGCTATCACGATAGCCCCTTCTTCACAGAACCTTTTAGCAGAAGCTCTTCCTATACCACTGGCTGCTCCGGTGATGATAACAACTTTCCCCTTAAGTCTCACTTTCATCCCTCCATATTCATGAATCTATGCTTATCCCCATCGCACAGTAGTTGCAGCCCACACAAATCCAAGACCTGCTCCTACCATAACGATGACTGAACCATCCTTTATTTTGCCGCTTTTGAGTCCCAGCTTGATGGAAAGCAATTGATCGTTTTGACCAATGTGTCCATATTCTTCTAAGTAAGTGGATTGTTCAGGGGTTAGCCCAAGTTCTTGCAAAACAGCGTAATGTGCTGAACGCTTGAAATGCAAAATAGCGAGGTAGTCAATGTCCTTTTCACTGTAACCACTTTTTTTTACAGATTCCTTTATTACATTAAAGAAGTTCGGTGTCGTTTTTTCTGAGAGTCTCTTTTTGAATTCCGCTGGATCACCGATAACTCTGAAATAGAAATTTTTAACATCTGTATCTTTCATAGGCCAGTTTTTTGTCCCACCAACCGGTACTACACAATCTTCGGCAAAAGAACCATCTCCCTTGAAAGAGGAAGAAAGCACAATGTTGCGGCCGAGATTTTTCTTCAATACAACAGCAGCTCCTCCCGCTCCAATGTCCAACATGAAGCTGGTAGTGGGTTCTGATGGGTTGATAAGATCGACATTTCTATAACCGCTGGCTATCAGAACTGTGTTAACATCATCTCTGGTTAGCATAATGCTTTTAGCTATGTCAATAGCAACCATCATGGATCCACACATAGCCTCCATATCAAAAGACCACGCATGAAAGGCGCCGATTTCATGGGCGACTTTCAATCCTGCAAGCCAACAAGGATAATCTTTATGTTGTCCACCACCCCAGATGAGCAAATCTATCTCTTTAGGAGATATTCCTGCATCTTCAATGGCTTCTTCTGATGCTTTAATAGCCATATAACTTGTTGTGTCTTTTGATCCTGGGAGATATTTCTGCTTGATCCCAAATTTTTCGATTATGACGTTTTCCGGGATGTTTGACAATTTGGCTATCTCTCTTGCTGGCATTTGTTTTTCAGGTAGATATATGCCTATACCGGCAATTCCAATATGTTCCAAAACCTCACCCCATTTTGTGTGGTGTGATTCATCTCTCATTAATGATAACTGAACCACCTCTCATTTTACATGATAACCAATTTCCTCTTCATATTAAAAATCACTGAGAAGCATTTAGAAAGCATCAGGAAGGAATAAAGGCAACCTAGCTCGATTATGAAAACCAGAACAACTCAATTGTATTTCAAAAGAAAACCAATAATAGCACTTAAAAATTCACTCTTCTTTTCCAGGAAAGCAGCATGGCCAGCGTCGTGTATAACTAAACATTCGCAATTTGAAATTTCATCTTTTATTAGCTCCATTTCGTTTATCGGAGTGATAATATCTCTATCAGCCATTAGTAAAAGAGTGGGACAGTTGATATTTGATAGTTCATTGAGCGTATTAAAACTAAGATTACTTGAAGCTAACCTGATAAATCCATCGAACCATTCCATGTTAAGAAGTGTTTTGAAGTTTTTTTGACGGTTTTTAAGCCAGTTAAGATTTCTGTTGTAAAAACTATCAGAGTATATAAAGGGAATAGCCAATGCGAAAAATTTTTCGCCATCATACAATCGTGCAGCCTCTTTCCACGCTTCACCTAATTCTTGAAGATATGGGGAAATGCGTGCTGGAGTATTGGAAAGCACCAGGGTGTTTAATTTTTTGGGGTACATCAATGCGAAGAGCTGGGCCACCTGTCCACCGTAGGAAAGGCCAACGATGTTTGCCCTTTTTATATTGAGATGTTCCAGTAAAGCGTTGAGGTCTTTTGCATGTGTGGAGATATCATAGTTTTTGCGCATCTTGCTGGATTTTCCTTGATCTCTGAAGTCCATAAGCAACACCCTGAAAAAGCGCGTCAGATCTAGCAAATGGCCATGCCAGGAAAGTGTAGACATCATGATACCGTTTAAGAGTACGACAACTGGTCTGCCTTCTTCACCATGAAGTTCGTAATAGAGCTTTGCAGTCTCAACTTCAAAATAAGCCATAGGGAACCTCCTTTATTTTGGTTAATTAGATAATACAACATTATTTTTCAATAATTCCAGATGCTCAATTAACAGCAAAGGCGTTCATCTTTTTGCCATTTATAAAACAGTTTTTTGGTCGAAAACTTCCTGAGAGTGTGCTATCATTAAATGAGTTAAATGGTTCACAAGGGTATTTTCATACACTCGTCTTCGTTTAAGGAGGGTTGAACATGGCAAAACGCATGCAGAGTATGGACGGGAATACCGCTGCTGCTCATGTAGCCTATGCATTCACCGATGTAGCCGCTATATTCCCTATCACTCCATCCTCACCCATGGCTGAATTTATTGACGCCTGGGCTGCGAATGGGAGGAAGAACCTCTTTGGTCAGACTGTTAAGGTAGTCGAAATGCAATCAGAGGGAGGTGCTTCCGGGGCAGTTCATGGTTCACTTGCTGCTGGAGCTCTTACAACTACCTTTACTGCTTCACAGGGATTGTTACTCATGATCCCGAACATGTACAAAATCGCGGGAGAATTACTTCCGGGCGTGTTCCATGTTAGCGCACGTGCAGTTGCAGGGCACGCGCTCTCGATTTTTGGCGATCATACGGATGTTATGGCAACAAGGCAAACCGGGTTTGCACTTTTGGCATCCGGTGGCGTACAGGAAGTTATGGATTTGGCAGCCATTGCCCATCTTTCAGCAATCAAATCCAGAATACCATTTCTGCACTTTTTCGACGGATTCAGAACTTCGCACGAAATCCAAAAGATAGAAGTTCTGGACTATGAAGACCTTGGAAAATTGCTGGACATTGAAGCAGTCAAAACTTTTAGACGAAACGCCCTGAATCCTGAACACCCGGTAATCAGAGGGACTGCTCAGAATCCAGATATCTACTTCCAGGCTAAGGAATCCGCTAACAGGTTCTATGAGGTAGTACCCGATGTAGTAGCAGAGTACATGAAAGAAATCTCCAAACTCACCGGCAGGGAATACAAACCGTTCAACTATTACGGTGCGCCAGATGCTGAGCATGTTATTATCGCAATGGGTTCTGTTACTGACACAGCTGAAGAAACAGTTGATTACCTGCTCAGCAAAGGTGAAAAAGTTGGACTTATAAAAGTACACCTTTACAGACCATTCTCCGCAAAATACTTCTTTGATGTTCTGCCGAAAACTGTTAAAAGAATCGCTGTTCTTGACAGGTCAAAGGAACCGGGTGCTCTTGGAGAACCACTTTATGAAGACGTGAAGGCACTTTTCTATGGAAAGGAAAACGCTCCACTTATCGTTGGTGGAAGATATGGACTCGGTTCAAAAGACACCACGCCTTCACAAATCAAAGCTGTTTTTGACAATCTCAAGGTTGAAAATCCGAAGGATCATTTCACAATTGGCATCGTTGATGATGTGACAGGAACTTCATTGGAAGTAAAGGAAGTAATCCATACCACGCCTGAGGGAACGATTCGCTGCAAATTCTGGGGATTCGGCTCTGATGGAACAGTTGGTGCAAACAAAAACGCTATCAAGATAATTGGTGACAACACGGATTATTATGCCCAGGGATATTTTGCGTACGATTCCAAGAAATCCGGAGGCGTTACAATATCCCACCTGAGATTTGGAAAAAAACCCATCAAATCCACATATCTTATAGACGAAGCAGATTTTGTTGCCTGCCATAAACAGTCTTATGTTCATCAATATGATCTTTTAAAAGGCTTGAAGAAAGGCGGTACATTCCTTTTAAACACAAATTGGGAAGGCAAAGAGCTTGAAAAGAACCTTCCAGCAAATATGAAACGATATATTGCAGAAAACGACATTCACTTTTACACAATTAATGCCACCAAAATTGCCAAGGAAATAGGACTTGGCGGTAGGATAAACATGATTATGCAAGCTGCTTTCTTCAAACTCATCAACGTTATGGATATTGACCAAGCAGTCGATCTACTCAAAAAAGCCGTTGTTAAAACCTATGGCAAAAAAGGTGAAGATATCGTAAAGATGAACCACGAAGCCATTGATAAGGGAATAAGCTCATTGGTGAAAATCGATGTTCCTGATTCCTGGAAAAATGCTGTTGATGAAAAAGTTGAAGAAAAAGAAAAACCTGAATTCATTAAAAAGATTCTTGAGCCTATGAACAAACAGGAGGGTGACGACCTTCCAGTAAGTGCTTTCGTTGGCAGAGAAGATGGCTCTTTCCCTCTGGGGACAGCTGCCTATGAAAAACGTGGTGTCGCAGTAGAAGTTCCTGAATGGATAGCTGACAAATGTATTCAATGTAACCAATGTTCCTTTGTTTGTCCACATTCAGCTATAAGACCTTTCTTACTTAATGAGGAGGAAATGGCGAAGGCTCCAGAAGGATATAGTACCAAGAAAGCCATCGGTGGCAAAAAATTTGAAGGTCTTCAGTTCAGGATTCAGGTCAGCGTTCTCGATTGTACTGGTTGTGGAAACTGTATTGATGTCTGCCCATCTGACGCTCTTGTGATGAAGCCTATTGAAACACAGATGGACGAAGCGAAGAACTGGGAATTCTCTGAAACTATCAGCGAAAAAAAGGATCTCCTACCCCTAACCACGGTCAAAGGTAGCCAATTCTCCAAACCATTATTTGAATTCTCTGGAGCATGTGCAGGCTGTGGTGAGACACCTTATATCAAGGTTGCTACGCAGCTTTATGGTGACAGGATGATTATAGCTAATGCCACAGGTTGCTCTTCAATCTGGGGGGCTTCTGCACCTTCCATACCCTATACGACCAACGCTGAAGGGAAAGGTCCTGCATGGGCGAATTCACTCTTTGAAGACAATGCTGAGTATGGTTTTGGTATGGCTATCGCAGTAAAACATATCAGAGAACGTATTGCCGAGCTGATGAATGAATTGCTCAGCTTTGACCTTCCTGAGGATATTAAAGCACCGTTCCAGGAATGGCTGAATGGGATGGATGACGCGAAAGCCTCCAGTGATGCAACTAAAAAAATCCTCCCCATTCTTGATAAGAAATTCGAGGAGAAAAGGGTCAATGAAATACTCGCTGAAATAAAGGAAGATAAGGACTTCCTGGTCAAAAAATCAGTATGGATCGTTGGCGGAGATGGCTGGGCATATGACATTGGCTATGGTGGACTTGACCATGTTCTTGCCATGAATGAAGATGTCAACGTTCTTGTTTTCGACACGGAGGTTTATTCCAACACCGGTGGGCAATCATCAAAGGCCACACCAACAGCTGCGGTTGCAAAGTTTGCTGCTTCCGGTAAAAAGACCAAAAAGAAGGATCTGGGTTTAATGGCTATGGCTTATGGCTACGTGTATGTTGCACAGGTTGCCATGGGGGCAAACATGAACCAGTTCATGAAAGCCCTTACGGAGGCTGAAAGCTATAAGGGTCCGTCATTGATTATTGCTTACTCACCCTGTATCAACCACGGTATAAAAATTGGTATGGGTAAAACACAATTCCGTGAAAAGCAAGCCGTTGAAGCAGGATACTGGCATCTGTATCGTTACAACCCTGAGCTAAAGAAACAGGGCAAAAATCCATTCATTCTCGATTCAAAAGAACCCAAAGCTTCTTTCAGGGAATTCCTAATGGGAGAAGTCCGATATACTTCATTGCTCAATACCTTCCCGGAGATTGCCGAAAAACTCTTTGCAAAAGCTGAAGCAGAAGCGAAAGAGCGTTACGAAACATATAGAAAACTTGCAGAAGGATGAGCATAAAATAAAAAAGGGGCGCTAATGCGGCGCCCCTTATTTATTGATATGCCCTTAGAAAGCGATACCGGCCATAACATATGGGAACATAAAAGGACTAAATGTGTCTATATCTGAGATATAGGTTGATCCATCCATACCAGCTTCGACGAAGAAAAAGGCCAGTTTAGCTCCAATCCCGAGCTTTGTAAAAAGGAAAAGCTGATCAGATTCAATATCTCCATTGATGTAAGCCTTTATGACATTGAATGGCGAGGTGATCTGTCCTCTCAAATACAGGAACCAGATGGGTAGCTTCAGGTTAATTCCCAAAAACACATCGGGTTCAGAATACTGTTCAAATACATCAGTGGCGACATCATAATAACCCATGGGAAGTTGCAGCGTGAATAAAGAAAGATCTAATTGCCCATAGATTTCAGCGCCTTCTATTGTGGGCGGATCTGCATAGAAATCACCGTAAAAATCTCCGCCAATTCCAACAAACAAACCCTTCGCAAGAAAAAGCGTTGAAATCCCTATAATCATCAGGACTAAAAGCAATTTTCGCATAATTACACCTCCCTTTTTAGAATATTTTCACTATCATTATATCAGTATTTCAGACTGAGAACAAATACAAATGGACAGTACAATACGTTAAACAGCAACGTAGTGAAACATAAGAGATATTAAGCATTAAATTAGTACATATGTTTTATACGAATCAAAAAGCCTTTTTCAGGTGAACCATGCTAAAATAATTAACGATAATGACCGAAATCATTGGCAGGAAAATTGCTTATTAACCAAAATATTACAAAGGAGTCTATATGTTCCCAAAAGAAGAAGCTTCAAACCTGATTGCATTTTTCGAATCAAAGGGATTTGGTATTTTGAAATATGAAATAAAGGAATATTCTATGATAATCAGGCTGAAAAGAATTCCGTGGGCTTTTATTGTTTATAGAAACAAAAAGGGTGAGAAAAGGCTTGTTTTACCTAAAGGCATTTCTGCAGATTACAGAGAAACGATTTATAAACTCTGGAACGAATACAACGGAAAAAAATTGAAGGGCTATCATCTTTTTGTAGATGGTAGTTACAGAGATGGCAGAGCTGCATATGGCGTTGTGTGTATAAAGGACGGAAAAATCGTAAAGACTCTTTCTGGAAGTTTTAAGCTTCAAGGTGGCACAAGAAATGTTGCGGGAGAAATCCAGGGAGTGTTAAAAGCTCTGGAATGGTCTGCAAAAAATGGTATCAAAGAGATATGTTTACATTATGATTATGAGGGCCTTGCAAATTGGATTAATGGCACCTGGAAAGCAAAAATCCCTCTTACGCAGGGATATGTAAAACGTATGAAAGAACTCTCACAGACGGTAAAAATACATTGGATAAAAGAAAAAGCCCATTCAGGCAGTGTTTACAACGAAATGGCTGATGTGCTTGCCCGAAAGGCTTTGGATAGCAACTGAGTATTACCTTTCTTCTTTCTGCAAATTCAACGAGTGCTTGCTTTCATTGTAAAAAAGTTTTGCGGCGAACTTCATCACCACCGTGTTGCTAACAAAACGCTGTATAAATAATATAAACCTATTTGCCATACCGGGAATATAAATTCTTCTCCCTTTTTCAAAGGCATGTAAGGCAGCTTTAACTACCTTTTCAGGATCCATTTCTTTCAATTTCATTTTGGAAACGCCAGCTTGATTGAAAAATTCCGTTTTTGCCGGTCCGGGGCAAAGAGCCATTATTCTAATGGCTCCCTTGAACTCATAATTCAGTGCTTCTGTAAAGGAGAGCACGAAAGCTTTTGAAGCAGCATAGGTAGTAAAACCCGGTAAAGGTTGAAA
>NZ_CEYIHJ010000015.1:20700-21011 GCF_982836095.1 Kosmotoga sp. | reverse complement strand
TCCTTTTGGGCGCTTTACACTGGTCAACTCGATTTTAGCAAACTGAATAGATACTTTCCGAAGGCAAATAAAAAACTTCGCTTTTTGCTTGAATCGTTGAGGGTCATGGGTTATTTAACGAGAAAAGATGAGCTTTATTTGCTAACCCCCAGGGGAAGAAAAAAACTTCACTGCATTGAAGAATGGCTAACCTATGCCTATATTGATCCCCTTTGGCGCAAGTTGAGAAGCGAAAGTACCCAAATTTAACCTCCGTTTTCAGAGCCTAATCCAAAGCTTCTCTAAGCTCCTTTGCTACTTCCTCTGGCGAT
>NZ_CEYIHJ010000015.1:18732-20690 GCF_982836095.1 Kosmotoga sp. | reverse complement strand
GAATGGCTAACCTATGCCTATATTGATCCCCTCTGGCGCAAGTTGAGAAGCGAAAGTACCCAAATTTAACCTTCATCAAAACCTAATCCAAAGCTTCTCTAAGCTCCTTTGCTACTTCCTCTGGCGATGCAGGATTTATGAAATTCCAACTTCCAGTTTCGACACTTGCCATCCATTTCATTTTGTCTTTTGAACGTTTTGGTGGATTAAACTCAATATGGAAATGGAAAAATTCATCATAGAGCTCGTTTGTGTTATATGGCGCGGAGAAGAGCATCATCATATAAGGAAACTTTTCTTCAAAAAAACTGTCATAGCGCTTTGCAATATCACGAATGAACTCGGCTAATTCCCACTTCTCTTCAGCGGTCAGGTCGGTAAGGAATGAGACATGACGAAGGGGGTAAATATGGCATTCATAAGGGAATCTGGCATATGGTGGCACAAGACTTACGAAATATTTCCCGCTTTTGATGATGTTGGCTTTGGGAAGGTCTTTCAAAACATCACACAGCGAACAATTACCATTGGATAGATAATATTGCCTGGTGTGCTCAATTTTTCTTTCTACTCTTGGCGGCAGGTATGGAAAAGCATAAAGCTGCCCGTGAGCGTGGTCGAGGGTTGCACCAACTTCCCTGCCCCGGTTCTCGAAAATATAGATGTATTTTAATTCTCTGTTCTTGGAAAGTTCCCTGTACCTGTCACACCATACTTCAATTAACTTGGCAAGCTGTTTTACTGGCATATCCGGGACTGCAAGGTTGTGGTTTGAAGTATACATAATGACTTCACACTTACCAATGGCTTTCCCTTTTTCAACAACAGATTCCTCTTCGATTATCTCTGGAGCATCAAGGCTGAGCGCGGGAAACCTGTTGTCAAAAACGGCAAGATCGTAATCTTCCTCAAGCTCCAAGACCCCCGGGCAAAGGGGGCACGCATTTTCAGGCAGAACCGGTCTTGCGCTTCTTGCAGAAGAAATTATCACCCATTCCCCTGTAATCGGGTTTTTTCTCAGCTCTCTCATATGCTCATTCCTTTCATCATGTGCTATTAAAAGCATACCATCCCGGTAAAAAAATAAAAAGGGACGGTATAAACCGTCCCTTAATCTTCATGATTCATTTTTAAAGCATTAAGAAATTCCGAGTATCTTATCAATTTTGGCTTTATCGAAACCAACTATAACCTGGTTACCCATCACGACCACAGGAACACCCATTTGACCGCTTTTACGGTACATCTCCTCAGCCTTTTTTGGGTTTTTACTTACATCCACGTCTTTAAAAGGTATTCCCAGGGATTTGAAATACTGTTTGACTATTCTGCACTATGGGCATGAGGGCGTGGAATACACGGTTATATTCAAATTCATCGTTTCACCTCCTGATACCCCGCGGGGGTATTATCGATGATATTATACACCGACAAAAAGAGGTGTCAATAACTAAAATTCAAGAACGACAAGTTGTGGGGGAGCCAGGAACCTAAGATGAAGCCACGAACCCACACCGTTGGTTACAAAAACCCTATACGCTCCAAATTTCCCTTCTCCCTTGAGAATAGGGTATTTGCTTTTTAAAATGATATTTGAGACCAGGGGTATGTAAAATTGTCCCCCGTGGGTATGTCCTGATAAACAGATAATGGGATCAGGCCCATAATACCTTGCTACTGCATGAGGGTAATGGCTCACAAGCAGAATATCTTTATCGGCTGGGGTGGTATATTTTTGGCTCAAAGGCATACCGACAAGGTTAATACACCCGGTATCACCTATCAACTTTACTGTGTCTCCATCAAGAAGATGCACGCCAGAGTTTCTATATACGGCTTTTACCCTACTAAGTTTGTCAAAGTCCCAGTTTCCCACGACTGCGTAAACAGGGGCTATTTCCGATAAAGATGTGAAGAATCTTTCGAGATCATCAAAATTGGTGTTCGGTTTAAGCGCA
>NZ_CEYIHJ010000015.1:12808-18722 GCF_982836095.1 Kosmotoga sp. | reverse complement strand
CCATCACCACCAAATACGATGTAATCTGGGTTGAGTTCTCTAATTTTCTTTATAAGACGCTCATGAAAACCATAAAATCTACTCATGTGCAGATCGCTGAAAAATAGCACTCTTATGCCCTTATCCTTCGAAAGCTTGAGATATTTAACGGTAAGAGATTCTGGTTCAAGCACGAAACTGTAGAAAGCCAGAACGGCTATTGCGATGAGCAACGACATAGAAATTTTCCCCAAAAAGCCCTTCAAAAAAACTACCTCCATTTTGACTCATCTATTTTGAATATATTATATACTCTTTTCAAAGGCGCAAAAGGAGTGAGAGCATGTTTGAAAATAAAAGGCTTTTTGTTCTGGATCTTGACGGTACTTTTTACCTCGGAAATAAATTGCTTCCTGGGAGCCTTGAATTCGCTCAAAAAGTTCATGACATGGGAGCTGATCTCGTTTTTCTTACGAACAATTCCTCGGCGACAAAAGATGAATACGTGGATAAATTAGTGCGGCTGGGCGTGCCCGAAAACCTCTTTGATATCTACACATCGGCTGAAGCTACAATCCGCTTTTTGAAGGAAAACTTCCCTGAAAAGAGAGTATATCTTTTAGCAGTCCCTTCCGTGGAAAATCTCTTCCGCTGGAGCGGTATAGAACTCGTTGATGAAGATCCCGAACTTGTTGTTATGACTTATGATAAGACACTTACTTATGAAAAAATAGAGAAATTTTGCGATTATGTCAGGCAAGGGATGCCATATGTAACTTCCCACCCGGATATAAATTGTCCAACCGAAAAAGGGCCCATCCCGGATGTCGGCAGCTTTATCGCCCTTGTTGAAGCATCAACAGGGCGAAAACCGGATTACGTTATAGGAAAGCCAAACAAAGAGATTTTGGAAATGCTCATAAGAGATTTCGATGCGAAAAAAGAAGAAGTCGTGATGATAGGTGATAGGCTTTACACAGATATAGAGTGTGGGATAAGAGCGGCTGTGGATACGGTTTTGGTGCTTTCGGGCGAAACCACACCCGATATGGTCACTGAAAACCCACCTTACTATGTCTTCGAAAGTTTAAAAAATATAACAGAAGCTATGAAATAGATTTCCATATATTGATCAATATGCATAAACACACACTGTCGCACCGGCGGAGTCGTAAAGATAAGCTGTGTCACCGTCGTTATTCCATATATAGCTTCCACTCCATTTGAAGTTATTTTCGCCTTCCGGCATTGTTCCGTGCCCTGAGTATATTCTGATTTCTTCACCTGAATCAATGGTAATTGCAGGAAATATGAATGTGTGATTTGCTTCGTCTTTTAATTTCCAACCGATGAGGTTTGCAGAAACACCTCCAAGATTTTTTATATGAACAACTTCGGGACTTGCGGCATATTCAATGTTTGTGATTATGACATCTGCTTCAGAAGGAGTATAAGATGTCGCAATAACGTGGCTGTAATATATGTTTCCCTCACTATCAGAATATGGAGCACTCCCTGACAGTACTGTTGGAGAGGTCAACGAAATGAAGTTCTCTGAAATATCTGGAAGTATTGTTTCCAAAGTACTGAGATGCACGTCTTTGCCGGTGTAATAGGTAACCATAAGCCATATGCCATTGCTCACTTCATACGCTACTCCGTAATTTTCAACGACGTTTTCTCCAATTTCATAAATCGATTCTGGTGGAGAACAATCTATGAGAACCTTATTTTCAAAACCCATCGAAAGGGTTTTCAGGTTCTGTGCGACAGCAACCGCCTTTGCCTTTCGGATTGTATTAAGAGCTGTTATGCTCAAGATAGAAATCAACACTGCAATAACAGCCAAAACTATTAACAATTCAACCAATGAAAACCCTTTTCTCTCCGGTATTTTTCTCACCCTTGGTTTGACCAAGCAAGTCTATGCCAAAAAAATCAAAATTCAATTCCTTTCCGTGCATTTATTCCCTTTTGGTAATAATGTTTGATTTCTTTCATTTCTGTGACGAGATCGGCGAGTTCTATTATTTCTTCAGGAGCGTACCTACCGGTCAAAACAACCTCCACATGTTCCGCACGGTTATTAACCGCTTCTACGACTTCAGAGGGAGTAAGGAGTTTGAAATACAGTGCTATGTTCACTTCGTCCATCACAACAAGGTCATAATTTCCTTCTGTCAGGACCTTTTTGAGTTTTTCAAGGCCTTTCTTAGCAGCTTTTATATCTTCTTCATCGGGTTCACCGTGGATAAAAGAGGCTCTTCCAAACTGTTCCATAACGAAATTTGGAAGAAAATCGACAGCTTTCAGTTCACTGTAAGTCATGCCTTTTACAAATTGCCCGAAGAAAACCTTTTTCCCCGCGCAAACTGCTCTCAAAGACAAACCCAGCGCCGCAGTGGTTTTTCCCTTACCGTTTCCTGTATACACATGAACAAAGCCTTTTGACATTTCTTATCCTCCCATAAGAAAATGTAGGGGGAGATTACCTTCCCCACTTGTTATTTTACACTTATGGGACAATAAAGATCAAACTGTGTCTGCTCATTCGGCATCTTCTGAGGTGGAATAGTCTCTTCAAGGCATTGATGTGCTCCTAATTCATATTCACTTGATTTAACCCATTCGACCAGCCTTTTCCAGTTTTCTCCTATATCTGGAAGGTATGTACTCGTTACCGCATAAAGCCCCCCACTGAAATTTTTCAGCTTAACCTCACCTGAAGGCTCGCAATCTTCAGGAATTGTTATCCATACTTCATATCCGTAAACCGATTTCCCCGGTGAAGGTGGAGGGTTATCGAACCCGAAGTACCGGGTTGTAGGTAGCTCGATCAATCCCTTTTCCTTAGCCCAGTCAAGCAAAACTTTCCAGGCATCTAATTCTGGACTTTCGCTTTCAACCCTGTAATAAGCAACTTTCGTGGGTTTGAGTTCTATAATCCTCACCTCAGGAAGTTCTATCTTTTCATTTGCCATCTTCTTAACCTCCTTTTCGTATTGAGCCTTGCTACTTAACTCAAGAGCAGTTAAAGCCTTTTCATGTAAAGCTTTTAGTATCTTCAAATTTTCAGGTACGCTTTCTTGCAAAAGCCGAAGCAACATATTCAATGCCCGTTCGCGCCTTTCAAGCAAAGACCTTTGTTCAACTAATAGCCCTAGTTTCTCCTTCAGTATTAAAACAGCTGTCTCAATACCCGGTGAAGAGAACAGAAGTTTTATTTCTTTCACAGAAAACTCGAGCTTTCTTAAAATGAGAATTTGCTCAAGTTTTTCTATCGCCTTTTCATCATAATATCTGTACTGAGAGTCCCTATCTCTTATGCTCTCCAGCAAACCCAGCTCTTCGTAATACCTGAGTGTTCGATTTGAAATATCATACTTGCGGGCGAGATCACCTATTCTCTTCAATTCGGGCATAAAACCATCTCCCTCTTGCAATATGAAGCGCTTCACACCCATTATATAGATTTACGCAACGTAAGAGTCAAGGGGATAAATTTTGCAAAAGAAATATTGCTAAAACCACGAACTGTAAGTTGAGCGAATACATTAAATCTGAATCAAACTAACGCAGATCAAAATATTCAAGCTCTCAAATTAGAAAGAGAGAGTATTTGAAGGGTAAATGTGGATAAAGTTGACAAACCGGCGGTAATCTTCCAGAATTGAATTTTGTTTTTGGGCTTGTTTGTGAAATAATGTTAGCGGTAACATTATTAGGGGTGAACATATGAAAAGAAAAGTGACAATTGAAATGATTGCTCAAGATGCTGGGGTATCAAAAATGACGGTTTCAAGGGCTCTTAATAGCCCTGAAAAACTGAAAAAAAGTACATTGATAAAAATCTTGAACTCCATGAAAAAATATGAATACAAACCCAGATTTGTTGCGCGAATACTCGCTGGAAGCAGATCTAATACCTTTGGATTTGTTGTGAAATCTAACGAAGATTTCATCATACCGCCATTTTACGGAGAATGTATTCGAGGTGCTTCTGATTGGTTCAAAAAGCAAAATTACCGGTCCATGATTTTTAACATGGCTGATGAGCATAGTAGTTCTCTTTTTATTGATTACGTGAATTCTGGTTTGATAGATGGATTAATTCTTTTTGAAGGTACGCACCAGGAATCTCTTCTTAAAGCACTCAAAGACAACGATATACCCGTTGTGCTTGTCGGAGAAGATCCTGGTGAAGTGTACGATTTCTATTCGGTGTCATCAGACAACTATAATGGTGCGAAAATGGCGGCTGAGTATTTGATTTCAAAGGGTTCACACGAAATTTGCTATATCACTGGAACAGGAACAAAGCCCTCAGTTGCCGAAAGACTGAGAGGATATATGGACGCTGTACGCAAACACGGTTTGAAAGCAGTTACCGTTAGTGTTGAAAATACTCTGAGGGGGGGGATGAAAGCCGTTGAACAATTGATTAAAGAACATCCTGGTTTTGATGGCCTTTTTTGCTTTTCAGATCTTATTGCAATTGGAGCTTTAAGAGGACTTAGGAAAAAAGGATTTGATATTCCCAGAGACATTCGTGTTATAGGATTTGACAACATTCATATCTCCGAATATGTGTTTCCATCTTTAACCACCGTTTCTCAGGATATGAGCTTGATGGGTGAAATTGCAGCCAAAACACTCTTGCAAATAATGGGTGAGACAATCCCCGATTCTTTTGAAAAGCACGTGAAACTACCTACACGCTTGATTATTAGAGAAAGCGCATAAATTTTGGAACCTTTAGAAAGGGGAGGTGTATATATGAAAAAAGCGTTGCTTGTTTTTTTGGCAATATGTGTTACCGGTATCATAACGTTTGGAACGACCATCGATTTTATGATGATGAGTGGTTCCGGTGCAAGAGACTTTATTAACGAGGCAGTCCCACTGTTTGAAAAAGAAACGGGCATCAAAGTCAATGTTGAATTTACAAGCTGGGGTGAAGGTTGGACTAAATTAATGGCAATGGTAGCCTCTGGTGAAGGACCTGATGTAACTCAAGTTGGGACAACATGGGTTGGGGCTCTCCAGGCCACCGGGGCATTCACCGACCTTACCTCTCTGGAGAAATATTTCGGTGGAGAAGAGAATTTCCTTGGTGGTCCCTGGAAAACAAGAGGGTATGACAACCGCATGTATGCTGTTCCCTGGTTCGCAGACATAAGAGCTTTAGTGTACAGGAAGGATTTAATGGAAAAATATGACCTTCCGAATCCTCCGAAAACCTGGGGAGATCTCCTGTATTCCGCGATTTTCCTGAAAGAAAAGGGTGAAATGGAATATCCTGTTGGACTTAGAGGAAAGGGCAATGGTCATTACGTAGGAAGCTTTCTTTGGCAGAACAACACGGACATCATTTCTGAAGATGGAAACGAAGTTCTCTTAGATTCTGAAAAGGCTTTTGAATCTGTAAAATTCTGGGCAGACATGCTTGGAAAATACAAAGTAATGTCACCGGGTCTCGCCGATATGGGGCATAATGAAATATGTGTTTCCTTCTTCAATGGAGAAGTTGCATTTATGTATCCAGGCCCCTGGTTTGTTCTAAAGGTAGACCGCAAGGTATCTGAAGATTGGCTAAAGTCCGGTAAAATTGGCATTGCACTTCAACCCGGGAAAAATGAAAATCTAAGAACCGGGTTCGTTGGTGGAAGTGACCTCATGGTATCAGTAGAATCAAAGAAAAAGGAAGCAGCCTTAAAATGGATTAAATTCCTTACGCGACCGGAAATTCAAGCGCTACTTGCTGAAAAAATGTTTGTAGCTCCAACAGTGAAAGCCGCTTATCAAGAACCTTTCTTCCATCAAGAGCCCTACGCCCAAATGTGGGAAGATTTCAAAGTGGTTGGCGATGCCGGAAGTCATTATCCTATTCATCCTGCCTGGGGTGCAATGGAAAGATTTGTTCCACAAATCATCG
>NZ_CEYIHJ010000015.1:0-12798 GCF_982836095.1 Kosmotoga sp. | reverse complement strand
TGATATCTTTAGTTCAAATGCAAATGGTAACCTCAATGATGAAAAAATACACACCCTTTTGAAGCAATATAACAGAGAGCTACAAGATGCTCTTGATTCCTACAAATAATCCTATTATATAATTTGCGGATATGAGGGGAGAAACCTCTCCCCTCATATTATCGCTATCGTTTACCAGAGGTGATATGTAGCGATGATATCATTAAATGCGAGAAATACAAGATTTGCGTACAAATTGCTTATGCCAGCGATTATTTTAACTTTCCTTGTGCATATTATTCCCACACTTTGGGGAATTTACATTAGCTTCAGAAAACTGAACATCTATTACATAAGAAATTGGACAGAAGCTCCATTTATTGGGTTCGCAAATTATACAAAAGCCCTGAGTAGCCTTCAAGGAGTGTTCTGGTCTTCGCTTTGCTATACGTTGATTTTTGTAATTGCATCTGTTCTTGGATGCTTTATTTTAGGCATTCTTGGAGCGGTTCTTTTGAACGAGAACTTCAAGGGTAGAAATGTTATAAGAGGCATTTTGCTTATACCTTATATCCTTCCTGGAGTTGTTAGCTTAACAAATCTCAGGTTTATGTTGTTACAGGATTGGGGGATAATCAATTCTATATTGTTGAAAATAGGATTGATAAGTGAGCCCATTCCCTGGTTAACAGGTAAAATGGCTTTGATATCAATAATAATTGGAAATATATGGATTCGCTGGCCACTGTGGTTTATTACGATACTCGCGAGTTTACAGAGTATCCCTGGAGAGCTTTATGAAGCCGCGAAAGTAGATGGTGCTTCAGATTGGCAGGGATTTAGGCGTATTACGCTTCCTTCAATTTCACCAACAATTACTGTTTTAACTGTCCTGACGGCATTATGGTCATTCAATAATTTCACTGTTCCCTTTATTCTCACAGGAGGGTCACCTTCAAAAGAAGCCAATATCCTTTCGTTAAACATCTGGATTAGATCTTTCAAAAATTGGGACTTTGGAATGGGAGCTGCAATGAGTGTTGTTATGATGTTAATCATGCTGGTTCTTATCTTAACCTACCTCAAGCTCACAAAACTGGAGGAAGAACAATGAAGAAGAAAGTGTTGAAAAGGGCGCTTAAAATCACGGGAATAGTTTTTTTGTTGTTATTTGTTCTCTTCCCGTTATATTGGCTTTTGATTTCTTCGCTAAAATATTCTGAAGATATTTACACGATGCACCCAAGTCTTTTTCCAAGCAGGATAAGGCTTTCAAATTATGTTGATATATGGAAAACAGTTCCAATGGCAAAATATTACAAGAACAGCTTGATAGTTTCGGTTTCATCTATGATCCTGGCAACTATCGTGGCAACTTTTGCCGGTTATGCACTCTCAAAGTTCAAATTTCCCGGGAGAAAAACCGTTGGAGTAACCTTTTTGGTTACACAGATGTTTCCTGGCATATTGTTTCTATTACCGTATTATCTGATCTTTATATTCATTAAGAACACATTGGGGATTCCTCTCATTGGTACTTATCCGGGGCTAATAATTACCTATACAGCTTTTGTAGGGCCTTTTGCAATATGGGTTATGCGAGGATATTTCGACACGGTACCATCAGAGCTAAGAGAAGCAGCACTCATAGATGGCTGTGGCAACTTCAGGGCATTTACTAAGATAATTCTCCCGGCAGCCAAGCCAGGAATTGCAACGGTGGCAATTCTATCATTTATGAAATCATGGAACGAAGTTTTATTTGCAACTGTATTGACAAACAATGACACAAGGACTCTACCACTTGGATTATATGAGTTCCAGCAGGAATTTATGACTTCCTGGAATCTGGTAATGGCTGCTGGAGTTGTTATATCCATACCGGTGTTAATTTTCTTCATTTTTCTTCAGAGATACTTTGTATCAGGATTTACAAGCGGTGCAGTAAAAGGATAAACAAAATAGATAGGAGGCGATTCAAATTAAAAAGTGCGTAGTTATCCCTACCTATTGGGGCCCAACAGATGGCAGCGAAGAGATCGTTTTCGACCATCCAACCCCGCTAAACAGCAAAGGTACTCTTGCCAGGTTGTTGGACAATCTTCTGGAGTTTGAGGAAATTAAAAGAGGGGAAATACCCATAAGAATAATTGGAATTGCAAATAGAAAGGATCTCAGAGATAAGGTTGAAGATTTGCTTGAATCCTACCTTAAAGAGTATTCGAACAAAATGGAACTCAAACTGTGCTCCTATTCATGGTTAAACAATTTGAAGAAAAAATTGGGAGAAAGAGAAATCGATAACTTTTTTCCCATTGAGCCAGACAGTTATTCACAGATAAGAAACCTTTGTTTGCTCGCAGCGCTCGAAACCAAAAGCGATATTGGCATCTTTTTAGACGATGATGAACTTCTAACTGATAAAGACTATTTCAATAAATCTGAAGAAGGTATGTATTCACTTGCTGAAGACAACGGCACAATCCTTGGAAAAGCTGGCTATTATAAGCAGGACAGGCAAAACTATTCCAGATTCTGGGAACTCAAATGGTGGCCAAAAGATGTGTCTTTCAATGAAACTTTCGAGCGCTTGATAAGAGAAAAGCCAAGATTTAAAGCCACCATGGTTGCACTTGGTGGAAATATGGTCATCTCAAAAGACGTGATGAAAAGCGTTTGCTTTGACCCATATGTGAATCGCGGAGAAGATATGGACTATGTTTTCAATGCCCGTATGCTTGGATACAGATTCTATTTTGACCCTGAATTATTCATAGAACATTATCCACCCGAAAAGAAAACCCCGGACTGGAAAAAGGCAAGAGAAGATATTTACAGGTTTTTATACTTACGTGAAAAGTATCGAGGGCATTTGCAGAGCGAAAAGGTTCAAAAAATCGCCTTTGAAGAATTTTTGCCATACCCGGGAATTTTCATGCGAGATGACCTCGAAGACAGAATAATAGAACATTCCAGAATGATGGCGATGCGATACCTTTCTGAAAATGACAAAGAAGCCTTCAATGCTTGTATGGAGAATGCAAAGATTCCGTTCCTGTACAAGAAAAATGCCGATATAATCAATGATTTTCTAAAAACAACGAACTCATGGAGAGAAATCACACAGAACATTTGAGGTGAAGACTTTGCGAATATTGATGTTACACTCTGTTCCATTACATGGTTCTGGTAGCGGTACTTATGTCAAAAAGCTTGCAGATGAATTCAGCAAAAAGCACGAAGTTTGTGTAATATACCCCGGACCTCCGGCCAGGGAGAAATTTATTACTCATAATATTGAGATAGATCCGGTTCCGGTTTTCACATCACATCCGACGGAGCTTTCTCGTAGTTTTGTGGATTACGATTCTCAGGAAATAATTCAAATAATTTCGCATTATTTGGGAGAATTGTCAAAGCTACTCGAAAAATTCCAGCCTGATATCATTCACGTACAGCATCTTGGGATCTGGTGCTCCATAGCCGTAATGCTAAAAAGCTTGTTGAATACCCCTGTTGTCGTTACAGCCCACGGTACTGGAATGTTCGTTATAGAAAGAGATGGAAGATTTGAGAGTTTAATTCAAAATTGTATTGAAGGTATAGATCAGATCATAGCGGTTAGCGATAGTTTAAAGAATAAGGTGGTAAATACCTTTCCTTCAGCGGAAGAAAAGAGTATTACCATACCTGGCGGCGTTGATTTATCGAAATATTCAAAGCCTTCAATGTCTAAAGAAAAGTGGAGATCCATGTATAATCTAAAAAACAAAGTGATTCTCTATGTTGGGCGCCTTATTGAAGAAAAGGGAGTGCAGCATTTGATAAATATCGCTTCTGACTTTCCGGAAGCGACAGTGGTGATTAGTGGTTCCGGGAACTATGAGAAAACCTTGAAAAAAATGGCTGCTGATAAGGAAAACGTACTTATTCTTCCGCATCTGAAAGACAAAATCGTCGATTTCTTTATCCACAGTGATGTATTGTGCGTACCATCAATATGGGAAGAAGCACTTGGGCTTGTTATATTAGAAGCTATGGCATCCGGTACTCCAGTAGTGGCATCAAATATTGGCGGTATTCCAACCGCTATAAAAGACGGAGAAACTGGCTTGCTTTTCGAGCCGGGGAATGAAGAGGACATGAAGGATAATATAAAAAAGTTACTTGAAAATCCTGAGCTGTCTGAGACACTTTCAAAAAATGCGTTGGAAACAGTTAAAAGAAACTTCGCGTGGGAGTCGATAGCAGAGAAGCTTTTAAGAGTCTTCGAAAAACTCATTTGAATCTTTCAAAAAGCTGAACAGGCCCTTTTGGGCCTGTTCAATTTTCAAAATAAGTGCTTTACTGCTCGGGGAAAACCCTCATTGGGGTTGAGACAGCCACTACTCTTTCATTTCTCTGAAATACAACTTCTATATAAGCTGCTGTGTATCCTTTGATAGTGAGTACAGCAGCCATGTTTTCAGATTTTCCAAGAGGTATGTAATCAAATCTCGCATTCCGAAAGTCCCTTATCTGTGAATTTGCAAAAAACAACCTGACTTCGGATACCTTCCAATCTTTGGGTTTGATGGAAATATCTATATGGATTTCCGTTTCCGATGCGGTTGTTGAATACGTTGCCAGGACTTCAGGTAGCGATACTCCTTCATCGAGATTGGCAAAAAGAGCTCCTATTGCCTGCACCGTTCGGGGAATTTCAGCACCATGCCCCATGTTCGGAGCATAAACCATTCCCTTTTCGCCCGGGAGTCCATCAAAATATAGCGTTGCGGCATCAACAGGCCAATAAGGATCATTTGTCCCGACGATAATGAGTTTCGGTATATTCAACTCTTCTCTATAAGCATAGGGGTCGATATACTGCAAAAGAGCAATCCTTCTGGGATCTTCCAGATCACTTAAAATACCAGTATTAACATATTCTGCTATAGATTCACTGTAAGCCCCCCAAAATTCAAGTTGATGCTTCATCTGCTCTTTGATATTCAAATTGTCAAAAACTATGGGAGCTATGGCATTAACCCGGCTGTCACAGGCGGCAGTAAGCCATGTTGTCCAACCTCTCTTGGAAGCGCCAGACAATATAAAACCTTCTATTTCAAAACCTTCTTTCTTTGCATAATCTGTTAACATATTCATCGCAGTGATTGTACTTCTCACCATTGGTAGAAGCAAAGGCCATTCGTAATCGTCAGTTTCAAGAAATTTCGAGAAGGTGTAAGCTATGAGCCAATCTTCTCTATAACCATTGAAAAGAGGCTGGTTTGGTATGTCGTACAAAATTGCCACATAGGCTCCATTCTGTATCGCTATTGTGTTGAAAAATTCAAAAAGCCTGTTATCGATCTTGTAATCACCGGTTATGAATAACAGAGCGTGTTTTGACCTGAGATTGTCTGGCTTTATTATGAGCAGGTGATTTTTCCAGCTAACCCCTTTCCAATTGAAAGCTTTGAAAGAAAACACACCAAAGCTTGAAGATTCTGAACCAGGCGGAATAACAACCTCAAAATCCGCTTCTTCGAGTGTTTTTGGAAGTTCATCGCGAGCAAGGTAATTCATTATGCTGACCCCCAAAATTACGGAAAGACCGAATGAAAATATGAAAAGCAAGCAAAGCATTCTTTTCACAACCATCCCTCCCCAAAAGGTTATACATCGAATGAAATTCCAAAGTCAATGATTTTCTCCATAGATTTTTTTAATTTGGAACTCATTGTGTTAGGATTAAACTGTCAGGCGGAGCTGATAAAATGAGAAGATGGCTGATAAGACGCATTATTAAGGCCTCAGGCCTTCACTCCGGGTACAGAATTCCCTGGAATTGGAAACTCGGAGCGAGTCTTTACGGCAAAGAAAGCTTCAAAAAAACTTACAGGGAAGAAGCCTTCAAATTTATTCTGCGGGAAGCGCACCAGAATTCGAAGTTTTATCGTGACCATCTTGAAAGATACAACTTCAAAAGCATTAAAACCCCTGAAGACCTTGGTGATTTTTTCACCTATCCCGAACAGTTGGAAAGCTATCCTGAAGACTTCATCTGTCAAAAGCCCGACATTTACTTTGAAACTTCCGGCAGTTCGGGAAAACCAAAGAGAGTCGGATTCACATATGAAGACTTTCTTCTTTTAGCCTTTTCCACAGCTCAGGGCTTTGAAAAAATGGGCATGGAAAAGAATGACCTTTACCTTAACGCCTACAGCTACGGAATCTGGGTTCCGGGTTTGATCATTCAAAATGCCCTTGGAATGCTTGGTGTTCCCGCAATCCCTGTGGGTCATCAGAAACCGGAAGTCATCTTTGAAAAGATCTTAACTTACAAGCCTTCAATAGTCGGAATACTGCCATCATCGTTGATCATAATAACAAAACTCGCCAAAGAGTATAATGGTGAACTTCCGAAGATCAGCTGGTTTCTAACAGGGGCACAACATATTCCTGCAAAAACAAAAGAATGGATTAAAAGCGTATGGAATGCGGACGTTATCAACGGTTATGGTGCCACAGAATTCGGCGGGACTTTTGCAGTAGAGTGCGAAGAAGGAAAAGGCTATCACTTCAACGACCTCATGTTCTGGGTTGAAATAGTAGATCCAGATCAAAGGGGATATGGAGAGCTCGCCGTAACAACACTCGCATTTAAATGTATGCCGCTGATTAGATACAGAATAGGGGACATAACGAGATTCGTACACGATAGCTGCAATTGTTCTTTAGGCACTGAAAAGATAGACTATATCCTCGGCAGGAAAGATGATATGTTCAAAGCAGCTGGAAATAACCTTTACCCCGGATACTTCTCAAAAGCAGTGGTTGAAGGCGTGTTCCTTGGCGTGGAAATTGATACCAGGGAAGGTGTTGACTGTATAAAAATACGGGTTACAGAAGGTTCAAAAATCGATTTGAAAAAGCTTGATACTTTCATCCTGGATACTATCGAAAAAGGCGAAATCATAGTTGAAACAAAATTTGAATCTCTCGATTCCCGCATCAGAAGGAAGATTCCCAAACTAATTGACCTAAGGTCAAGGTAAATGGTATATACTATACCACAAAGGGAACA
This sequence comes from Kosmotoga sp., assembly GCF_982836095.1. NCBI lineage: Bacteria > Thermotogati > Thermotogota > Thermotogae > Kosmotogales > Kosmotogaceae > Kosmotoga > Kosmotoga sp. The sequence goes on along the minus strand of NZ_CEYIHJ010000015.1, from coordinate 5,750 downwards.
TCTGTAAAACAAAACCGAAGTTCCTAAAACTGATAATTCAGAAAATTTCATGAGCTCAAAAACAAACAAGCTCAAGTAAGGGTGTGGGGCATGGACTCAAAAAATATAGGCGTATGTGTAGGGTCGAGTAGTATTTCATATTATGACGGGATTAAAGGAGAGAACATTTCTCACCATGGCAATCCCACGGAAATTTTGAAAGAACTGATACCCCGTTTTCTGAAGGATGGAAATGTTATCGTCACCGGCAGGAAAGCCAAAAAGATGGTCCGGCTTTCTCAAATACCCGAAGTTGAGGCGACAGAAGTTGCGTACGATGTATTAAAAGACAAACACGGTGTTGTAGATGGCATTGTAAGCGCCGGTGGTGAAAACTTCATGCTCTACAAGCTCAATAAAAAAGGCTCGATAGTAGAAATATACACTGGCAACAAATGTGCATCCGGTACAGGTGAATTCTTTTTGCAACAGCTGAAGAGGATGGGCGTGTCCCTGGACTTTGCCAATTCAATAAATGCTGATGAGGCTTATGAACTCTCATCCAGATGTACTGTCTTCTGCAAAAGCGACTGTACACATGCACTCAACAAATGCGTGCCGAAGGAATTGATTTTGAACGGTCTTGGAAAAGTCATGGCAGAGAAAATAATGGAACTCGTTCACAAAAGCGGTGTGAAGAGAATCATGCTTGTTGGTGGAACCGCGAGAAACAAAGTGATGATTAAATATCTCCAGAAAAAAGTCGATTTAGTAATCCCGGATGAAGCTCTCTTTTTTGAAGCTTTTGGTGCACATATATGGGGAAAAAGGAACGGTGCATCTATTTTCGAAGTTCCGGATGAAATCTTCGTGGAAAGCCCATCGAGTTTTTCCAGCCATGAACCTTTGAATAAATTCCTTAGCATGGTTGAATTCAAAAAAATGAACTTTAAAGAAGCACAAGATGGCGATGAATGTATCCTTGGTGTGGATGTGGGCTCGACAACCACCAAAGCAGTCCTGGTCAGGTTGAAAGATAACTCGATACTTACAGGCTCATATTTGAGAACTCTGGGAGATCCAATCAAGGCGGCAAGGAATTGCTATAACGAACTCATTGAGCAGTTGAATGGAATTGATCTCAGAATTGTTGGAGTGGGAATCACCGGGTCAGGGCGTAAGATAGTTGGCTTGCACGCGCAAACCAACGCGGTTTACAACGAGATAACAGCTCACGCCAGAGCCGCTGCTTATTTTGATTCTGAAGTGGATACGATATTTGAAATTGGGGGGCAGGATGCTAAATACACTTACCTCGTGAATCGCGTCCCCACAGATTACAGTATGAACGAAGCTTGTTCAGCGGGAACGGGCTCATTCCTGGAAGAAGCTACCAAAGAGTCTTTAGAGGTGCACTATAAGGATATAGGGGATCTGGCCCTTAAAAGTAAAAAGCCTCCGAATTTCAGCGACCAGTGCGCAGCTTTCATAAGTAGTGATGTCAAAACTGCCATTCACGAGGGTTTATCTAAAGAAGACATATGCGCCGGGCTAGTCTATTCAATTTGTATGAATTACCTGAACAGGGTAAAAGGCAACAGGCCTGTGGGAAAGAAAATCATCATGCAAGGGGGAGTGTGTTATAACCGAGCAGTCCCCGTTGCAATGGCTGCGCTAACCGGCAGAAAAATCGTAATACCACCTCATCCCGGGTTGATGGGCGCATATGGTGTTGCGCTGATAGTGAAAGAATACATAGAGCAGGGATTCTTAGAAGCATCGGATTTCGACCTTCGTGAACTCGCGAATAGAGAAGTCCAGTACAAAGGAACCTTCATCTGTCCAGGTGGTGAAAATAACTGCGATAGAAAATGTGAGATAAGAATCATTGAGATAAATGGCAAGAGATTTCCCTTTGGCGGAGCTTGTAATCGTTATGAGAACATAGTCAGACATGTAGTAACAAATACTCAGGAATACGATTATGTCAAAAGAAGAGAAGAGCTCATTTTCAATATGAAGGGAAATACCGGAGAGAGGACCATTGGAGTCAGCAGGTCATTGGCCATGACCACATTGTTTCCCCTGTTTTATCGCTTTTTCAAAAATCTCGGGTTCAAAGTCGTGATTCCAGAAGTTTCGGATAAAAGAGGTTGGGATCTGAAAAACTCGGAATTCTGCTTCCCTGTCGAGATGGCACACGGTTATATGTACGATCTTCTTTCGAAAAACCCTGATTATATCTTTCTCCCAAGGATAAGGGGAATAAGGGTAGAAAATTCCCGAAACTACAACGTTTTTTGCCCCTTCGTGCAGAGTGAACCAGATTATCTCAAATCTGCATTTCCGGATCTTGAATCCCGAAATCTTCTGGAAATAAACCTTGACTTTTCAAATGGATATGAAAACGAAGTCGAAAACTTTGAGAAAATTGCCGAAAAGCTCGGAATGAAAAGTGAGGAGGGTAAAAACGCCTATCTTAAAAGCTTAGAAAACTTTGAAGAACTGAAAAGCAGGATGAAAAAAACAGGAGAAAGTTTCCTGAAAAAACTGGAAAATGAAGAATTCGGTATAGCGCTTTTCGGAAGGTCCTACAACGCTTTTACCTCACATGCCAACATGGGAATTCCCGACAAATTCGCCTCCAGGGGGATACCGATAATAAACTTCGATGCTCTGCCATACGAAGGCGAAGAAGGATACAAAAACATGTACTGGACATGGGGAGAGATGATAACAAAAGCCGCAAGATACGTAAAAAAACATCCGAAGCTTTTCGCCGTATATATCACAAATTTCAGTTGTGGACCCGATTCTTTTATAATCTCCTACTTCAGGGACATCATGGGCGACAAACCCTCCCTGATTCTGGAGTTAGACAGCCATACGGCCGACGCGGGCATAGAAACAAGGATAGAGGCGTTTATTGACGTTGCCAGAAGTTACCTCAAAGCTTCCGCATCGAAAGAAAGGAAGAAAGCCTTAAGGCCCACCACAGAACTGAAAAAGGGAACACTAAAGATCATAACGCCTGATGGCAAAAGCTTTCCAATAAACCATGAAAAAATCCGGTTGGTTATTCCCTCAATGGGTGAGTTCGCCTCGAAATGCTTAGCTGCCTCTTTTAGATATCACAAAGTAAAAACAGATGTATGTTCTATGCCAGGCATCGAGGAATTCAAATTGGGCAGAAGCAATTCCCTCTCCAAAGAGTGCCTGCCACTTCAGCTCACCCTTGGAAGTCTGATAAAATACCTGGATGAGAACAACCATGGAAAGAATGATGACAAAATCATCCTCTACTTCATGCCAGAAACAATGGGGCCATGCCGCTTTGGACAGTATAAAGTCTTCATGGACCTCTGGCTGGACAACAACCACGCCGATAACGTTGCACTGCTCAGTCTGAATTCTGAAAACGCTTATGCAGGGCTGGGACTTTCATTTAAATTGCGAATCTGGATCGCAGTTATCGTTTCCGATGTCCTAATAGATGTGGAAAACACAATAAAAGTCCTGGCAAAAGACAAATCCCAGGCCAAAGCATTGCTGGAAAAGGCGAAAGAAAAAATACTGCACAGCCTTGCTAACGATTCTTTGCACACTTTCTTTAAAAAACTCGAAGACGCGGTAAAACTCATCGCATCGATAGAAAAGAGCAGAGACTATGACGAAACACCAAAGGTTCTCATAACAGGTGAAATCTACGTGAGAAAAGATGAGTTTTCTCGAAAAAAGCTGGAAGATGTATTCGCTGAAAGTGGAATTATTACCCATATATCCTCGGTGCATGAATGGATATATTATACCGACTATCTATTTCTCAAAAGGCTGACTTCGTCAAATTCCACCCGTATTGAAAGACTGAAAAAGAGAGTTGAAATTCTCTTCAAAAAGTATATAGAGATGAAAGTGAAGAAAATCTTTGAGAAAACAGGTTTCTATGAAATGCACATGATGGATGTGGAAAAAGCGATCAAAGCGGCGAAAGACCATCTGCACCCTCGATTAACGGGCGAGGCAATTCTCACTGTGGGAACTGCCATTTCCGAAATTGGTGACAAATACGATGGCGTAATTTCGATAGGTCCTTTTGGATGTATGCCAAGTCGAATCGCCGAAGCAATTATAAAAAAGAGTGCTTTGAAAAAGAAGCTCGAAGACCTCGGGAACGCCCCAATAATTCATATAGAATCTGATGGCAATCCCTTTCCACCAATCATAGAAAGCAAAATCGAAGCCTTCATAGTTCAGGTTAAAAGGTTCAAGGATTACAAACTGATGCATGCATCATAGGCTGCTTTTTCGATTGACAACACCAGGAAAGTTTTCTATAAAAAAATTAAATTCCCAGGAAGAACCTGAAATGCCGTTTTAAATATTGCGCGTTAAAACGATCCATTGGTAATGACTCATTGAGAAGCATTCTGAGTTGTATAATGCCTAGCATACAGTCAAGAAGAAGAGTGCTTGCTTTTTCAACGCTCAAAAAAATAAATTTTAAGATTCTCAAAACGAAAAAGAGGATGTGTTTATTATGCTTGATGTTTTTAAAGTAGCCGAGATACTGGTATCTCATGCTATACAAGCACACAAAGGGGAAATTGCCATTATTGCTTATTATGGATCATATGCAACCGGCCTTGCCTCTCCTACTTCTGACCTTGACATATTTTATATACCGAACGACAGAAAGGCCGACTCTCTCAGTAGTCAATTTGTCTTTGATAATCTTCCCTATGATTTTTGGCCGCTATCCTGGGAGTTTGCCGAAAGGATAGCCAATGCAAAACACAATTGGGCGATTGCGGCTTCTCTTATCGCCGACGCAAAAGTGCTGTATTACCTATCACAAAAGGATTTAGATAGATTCAATGCACTCAAGGCACGTATTAAGGAACTCATGGGACCAAATGGTCGCAAAAACATGATACAGCAAGCTCTAGAAGAGTTCAAAAACACGCTCTTTCAACTTGGCCAAATGCGATTGGCAGGAAATGATGCAATTAGCATGCATTGGGCAGGCTTAAAGTTTGTAAATAGTGTTGTGAACTGTCTCGCGCTGGTAAATCAAACATACTTCACAAAGGTATGGGAAAATAATCTGACCCAGATATCAAAAATGTCGCAAAAGCCTGATGGGTTTGAGGACATGATAAGAGAAATAATAACGCAAAAAGATACAAGACATACTCTCGAGGTAGCAGACAGGTTGGCGAAGGAGGTAAGGAAAATACTGCTTTCAGCACAATTCTCGATTTCCGAACCTTCAGAACCAAAAGATGTATTCAAGGACTTTTACTTCTTTATATTTGAGTATGTGAACAAGGTTCTTTCTGCCTGCAAACGAAAAGATGTGATAGCAGCAGGATTTTCCGCATTTCATCTGCAAGAAGAGATATGTCAGCTTATGAACAAGGTTGAAAATGGGTTTTACGGTACTGATTTTAATATGCTCAATGAGTATTCCGAAGCCTATGAAAAAACGGGTTTCCCGGATCTACTCAAACCTGCATCAAGAGGCGATCTTGTAGAGCTTGCAAGACAGACGCAGCAGCTGGACAAAAAGGCACGTGAATGGTTTAAAAATCATTCAATTGAACTCAACATCCTCAGAAACGAGGAGGAATTGCGCCAGTTTTTGATTCAAAGAGATCCTATGTAATTGTGGATTGTAGATATCAGATGGCTTTGTATCCTCTTCGCGTGGTTTACCTATTCGCAGGATATAAGGTTTTTTATGAGAAAATAAAAATTTCCCTGACTTCTAT
>NZ_CEYIHJ010000014.1:0-22309 GCF_982836095.1 Kosmotoga sp. | reverse complement strand
ACCATCAACCATTATCTGTGTTCCAACATCGAAGACCTGAACAACATGGGGTGCAGCACCGGCCTGCACAGAGACAATCAGTTTGTTTAATGTGTCACGGTAACTGCCCGTGTATTGAACTTGTACTTCTATATCTGGATGGGTTGCATTGAACTTTTCAGCTTGCTGTGCCAAAAAGTCGATCCTCCACCCCCCCATGGCATGCCAGAATTGTATTTTGACCTTTGCAAGGCTGAGTGTCGCGACAAGAGCAAGGAGCAAAAACACCACAAAGAGCTTTTTCATTGTAACACCTCCCCAAAAATTAACCATCGCAAAATTTGCGATGGTTTTCTCTGCGTCTCTACCACGCGGTTTTATTATTATATCAGTTTTAATACAAAAATTCCAAAATTTTATAGAAGTAATGGTGGCTCACCCTTTCCGAGAAAAAAAGAGGGAATTTCTGGAAGCTTGCTCGGGCACCTCTTTTTTTCTTCAATTACTTTCAGATACCTCAGGGCAGTTGCCCCCCAGCTGTAATCTTTTTTCACATAGTCAACTATTTTCTTCGAAAGTTCCATGTTTAGTCTTCTGTCAAAGATCAATTTTTTTAGTCCCTCAGCTATGTTAATTATATCCTCGGGATCAACTAAAATTCCATATTTGACACCACTCTTGATCATGAATTCAGAGGGACCACCATTTTTGGTTGCAACTGCCGGTAATCCGCAGGCCATAGCCTCAAGCGGCGCAAGCCCAAATGGTTCGTAAAGGGAAACCATAGCAAAAAGCCCTTCTTTCGAAACTGCAACTCTGTAAAGCGCGGCTAGCTCCTTCTGATTAGAAATATTCATGAAAAATACCCGATCGCGTGCTTTATGAGCACTAACAGTTTCTATAAGCTCTTTCAAAATTCTGCCGGGTTCACCGGGAACTTTCGAATATTCTTTGTATGCGTTAGAAATGCCTTTTACAATAATGAGGAGATTTGCCTCTTCATTCAACTTCTTATCATTGAGAAAAGCTTTAAGCAACCCGGCCACATTTTTCTTAGGTTCAAGACGGCTTGAACTGACTATTACAGGTTTTTCAACGCGGTTAGGCGCATAAGCGGCAACTGTGCGTGTGTATCTATCAGCTATTACATCGTCCAGTTCAGTAGCCACAGAGTTGAAAATTCTTGTATTAACTCCGGGGGAAGCAACAGCAAATCTGCTATTGTCATTAACGTCTACCCAGTTTTTATATAATGGATGCGAATACTGTTCGAAACGTTCCTGGCTGGTGCTCACAAAATTCACAACGGAATATTTCATTGAAAGCCTTTCGGCGGGGATACGGTATGAAAAACTATAAGTCTTGTCAATTGCTTGGAAATTCTCAGCTGTAACTCCCAACTTATCCATTTTTTGAGCACCCAGAGAATGAGCTGTGAAAGAAAAGGGGATTTTTCTTTTTTTAGCCAGCATGGCAGCAGATAATCCACCATCACCATAATGGCCAGTGATAAAATCAGGGAAAGTTCGTTCTCTCACATATAATTTTTCTATTCCGACAACGTAATCTTTTAGGCACTTCCAAAGCTTTTCTTTCGGTAAAAATTCAGTTCCACCAAAATCGATTCTCACGATTCTAACTCCGCTGATACCCGGGTAATAGTCAAAGGGTGTTGAAAATTCCGGCCAATGTTTATCCACAATCCTTCTTGTAACAATATCCACGTTAACACCGTAAGAAGCCATTGCAATAGCGAGCTCTTTAACGTAAACGAGTTGACCTCCAAAATCGGGATGATCAGTCCAATGACTATCTAAAGGGTCAAAATTACCTTGAGGGTTGAGAAAAGCTATTTTCATAAATCCGCCTTCTTCTCTAATAAGCTCATTAACTCTTTGTACTTCGGAATAGGTAAAGATTTATCCGCATTTTCTATGCGGAAGGCTGCTGCGGCATTGCCGAGTTTGGTCGATTCAAAAACATCAAATCCTTTTAACAATCCGCAATAAAGACCACTCCAGAAAGCATCACCAGCACCGGTTGTATCAACTACACTTTCTGCCAAGGAAGGTACAGTTTTAAGTACTTTGCCATCTGAGACTAAAACTCCTTCAGCTCCAAGGGTCAGTATCACGTTTTCCACTCCAAAACTATGAAATAACTCTATGTATTTTTCGGGAGAGTGCTTTCCGAAAATTCTTTCAGAATCGTCAAGGGACGGTTTAGCGAGAAGAATCCCTTCCATGAATCCCGTCATTATGTTCTTGCTTTTGTTTTCTTGCATTACCCAAAGAGCAGGACTGTAGTTCGGGTCCAGGCAAATATTTATGCTTTTACCGCGAGCAATTTCCAGAAGTTTTTTCAAAACCGTCCGGGCAGGTTCTCTTGATATCGGCCAACTTGTAAAGTGCAAAAAGGAAACATTTTCAAAGAGTTCATCAGGATTTTGAGGAAACGAAATCTGATAATCAGCTCCTCTTACGGGCAGAAATTGGGGTGTACCTTTCGATCTTGTAATAAACACCATGCTGGTATTTTTGTTAACCACAGAAATGAAAGAAGTATCGATGTGTTTTGAATTAAGCCATTTTATATACCCTTTGCCAAAGGGGTCATTTCCTAAAGCTGCGAGTAAAATTGGTTCAATGCCAAGGCTTTTGAGATTAACCGCAAGATTTCCTGGAGAACCCGCAAAATGCTTCTCGAATTTTTCAGCATCGGAAAGATCCGATACATATTCTCTGGAAATCATGTCTATCAACAACTCGCCAATAATGAGAACTTTTTTCATATCCTCATCATCTCAAGTTCACTTAATACCCGTCTGAGAAACACTCTTCACATATTGGCCTTGAAGCACTACAAAGAGAATCAACACAGGAGCTGTCATCATCGTTGCAAAGGCCATTATGTCTCCCCAGTCTCTCGGGTATTGCCCAAAGAATACCTGCATGGCTACTGGCAAAGGTCTGTATTCAGGCCCTCGCGTTACCATCAAAGGCCAGAGGAAAAAACCCCACTGCATCAAGAAATGCAGTATGGCAACACTGGCGAGTATGGGTTTTGACAAAGGCAATGCTATCTTCCAATATATCTTGAACCAGCTTGCTCCATCTATAAGAGCCGCTTCTTCAAGAGCTTTGGGAAAGCTTATAAAGAACTGGTAAAACAGAAAAATGTAGAAGGGATTTGCGATAAAGGGTATGATTTGAACATGGTAGCTATCAAGCCACCCAAATTTATTCGTCATCAACAGCAAAGGCACAGCGATGGTTTCAAATGGAATGATCATCAATGCCACAATTATCGATACAAGCAATCCGCGCCCTTTAAAGGTAAATCTGGCAAGTCCAAATGCCATCATGCTATTTACCAGCAATCCTGCCAAAACCGTTAAAGAGACGATGAGTACAGAGTTAAATATGAACCTTCCAAAAGGCATCCGAGCAAACACGTCGCTATAATTTTTGAGCGAAGCTGGAGAAGGGATAAAGGCCTTTATTGAGCCCATTCTTTTCAAAATGTCCAGTTCATCAGGGTTAAGAGAGGTTGAAATCATGTAAATCAACGGAAAAAGGAAGAATATAGCCAGCAGTATCATAAGGGTATAACTAATGCTTTTATCAATGAGTGTAAGCTTTTTTCTGCTTTTTTCTGCGGGCATATTATGACACCTCTCTTTCTTCTTTGAGCAAAAAGCGCTGTATCACTGAAATAGCAAGAACGAGCAAAAAGAACACAACCGTTAATGCGGAAGCGTAACCGATGTACTGTCTTTTAAATCCCATGTTGTATATGTGAAGGACTACAGTATACGTTGCAGCGTTGGGACCACCATCTGTCATAACCTTCACCTGGTCGAAAAGCCTAAAGGCCAGTATTGTCGTCGAAATAATCACAAAAGCCGTGGTATTTTTCAGTTGTGGCAATGTGATCTTCCTGAACTTTTGCCAATTATTCGCGCCATCTATCGTAGCGGCTTCGTAAAGTGATACCGGAATCTCCTGCAGCCCTGCAAGAAAAATCAGCATTTGAAATCCGACACCTTGCCATATCGACATGAACATTATCGCAGGGAAAGCCCAATTTTCATTTTTTATGAAATCAACAGGTTGCCAGCTCCCAAAACTCATCTTTTGCAAAAACAGGTTTATAAAACCTTCGGGATTGTAAAGGAAAGTCCAGATAACAGCCACCACAACCATGGTGGTAACTGTGGGCATGAAATAAACCGTTCTAAAAAACTTCGTGAATTTTATGCGTTTGTTCACAAGCAGAGCCAAAGCAAGAGCAAACGCTGTCTGAAGTGGAACGACTATAATCACGAACTTGAAAATGTTGAATAACCCTTTCCAGAAGAGATCGTCATCCAAAAGTTTCTTGTAGTTCGTCAATCCAATAAATCTTATCGGTAGCCTGCTTATCAGTCTCTGGTTGGTAAAGGAGAGATAAAATGCTGAAAGAAATGGGATGATAATAAAAGTTATGAGTAGCGCAAGCCCGGGTAAAAGAAAAATGAAAGCGTATTTGAATCCCCGCTTCTTCTCGTAAAACATCTTGGCCATGTTCTCTCTCCTCTCTCTTTTATCAAAAAGGTGGGGTATTACCCCACCCTATAAACATAAAGCATCATCAATAAACGGGATAACCTTCATTGTATTCAATATCGTCATTGATTTCTTTGACTGCTCTGTCAAGTTCTTTTCTTATATCAGAACCGTTTATGATGTTGTCAAGAGCCTTAGCAAAAGCGGCGGTGATTGTTGGATAGGCTGGTGTGACAGGTCTTGGCACGGCAATGCTTTCCAACTGTTGGACAAATATATTCAAAGGTCCACCCTCGCCATAAAGAGGAGACAGAGCAATTGCGCTTTTTCTTGAAGGAACAGCTCCATTTGCATTTGTCATCTTTATTATTTCTTCCGGTTTGAGGATGAATTCAAGGAACTTCCAGGCAGCTTCTGGGTGTTTGCTATTTGTCGTTATACTCCATGCCCATGAACCCATGCCTGTTGCCTGTTTGAAGAATTTTGGCATTGGGATGAGAACCAGATCATCACCAAGAGCATCTTTGTATTGGTTGTAAACCCAGTGACCAACCCAAGAGAGAGCCGATTTACCTTCAATAAATTCGTTGTCTCCCGGAGGGTTGGGGTTGACAAAACCCTGAGCGAAAAGGGCCTGGAACCAAGCCGCAGCAGCAAGGGCTTCAGGTCCGTTAAGGACACCATCCGCAGACATGTAATCGCTACGGTTAATTAAGTCTGCACCAAAAGCCTGGAAAATCGGTGAGAAACCATAAGTGTACCATTCTCCAACACCGTAATTGATTTTCATGTCAAGAGGGAATTTTATTTCTGGAAGTTCTTTCAACTTTCTCAAAATACTCATGAATTCTTCGAAAGTCCATGCATCATCAACACTCTTTGGAATTCTTGCACCAATCTTCTCTAGATATTTTTTGTTTGCCCATATTGCAAGACCTGAATCAAAAGTTCCCAGTGCATAAATTTTCCCACTGTAGAGGCCCTGAGAAATAATAGATGGAAGGAAATCGTTTTTTAGCTCGGAGCTCATGAATGTATCAAGTGGAGCCAGATAACCCGCCCATGCGTAGTTTGAAACATAGGGTCCATCGAGGTCAAGGATATCAGGAAGCCCATTTGCCAATGCCGCTGCCTGCACCTGATCATTATAACTTCCTTCAGGAAGCTGAATGGCTATGATTTCAATCTCATCCTGCATTGCATTGAATCTTTTAACTTGATCGTTAATTACATCTCTTTCTGAACCACGACCAGAATGGAACCACAGCTTGACTTGAGTCTTACCCAAAGCCGATACAGAAAGTACAAGCAACAGTGCAATTACCAGAAAAACCATGAATCTCTTCATACTAACCCCTCCAATGCAGATCCCCACGGGGATCGAATTATGGTGATCTAAATAACAGTGAACTTACCTTCCTCTTCACATTCTTTGAGTTTCTTCATTATGTTTTCATCAGTAGAGGCAGTAACAAGCGCTTCCGAACCAGACCAATCCTTTATGCGGACCAGAGATTTTCTGAAGAGTTTAGAAGTGCTGGCCAGAATATATATTTTGGGTGAGGCTTTTACAATGAGCTTTTTAGTTTCAGCTTCGAGTAAGGTAGAAGAGTAATAGCCTTTTTCATCCAGCCCGTTTATTCCCATAAAAGCTTTGTTAACATGGTATCTATCGAAAAATGGATTTATTTCAAGATCGAGGAAATTCATTGTGCCGTACTGAAAATAGCCTCCAAGAACTACCAGTTTTATCTCGGGATATTGAACAACGGTATTGATAACATAAAGAGAATTGGTTACGACAGTTAAATTCAAAGGAGGCGTTTCGAGAAGTTTTTCTGTAAAGAAGAGAGTTGTACTTCCGGAGTCTACAAAGATGATATCGTTTTTCTCCACCAAGTGGACAGCTTTTTCCGCAATTATTTTTTTTTCTTCAACATCAACTGCAATTTGTTCTTGAAACTGTGGGTCATATCTGTGAGGTCTAAGGCTGATGGCACCACCATGAACCCTTTTCAACAAACCAAGGTTTTCAAGTTTTTTCAGATCAGATCTTACAGTAACTTCCGACACACCAAGCTCTTCAGCTAGAGATGAACTGTAAATTTTGCCATATTTATTCAATTTTTCAACGATGTAATGCTTTCTCTCTTCGAAGATGATATTTATCCCTCCCGTAATTAAAACATATCATCTCAAATTGAGAAAGCAAAACACCTTTAGCATCCATTAAACCTAATTATTCCGAATTATTGAAGGTTAGGCTTCGTGCTTTCGTGTTTTTGCGTTTTGTTACGTTTGCTTTCGAGTTTCGATAAAAAAATAATAAAACGAAAATTTTTAAGTCATAAAAATTTTCTAATCACAACGATATTTCCCGGAAAGCATGACCAAAAACATTTGTTCAGCAGATTAAATAGGTCTGTGAACCTTTTTCGTGATAGATAAAGGTTTTTGAGATGCTGTAGCTTCTTGTGTTTTTTTTCAGGGCATCGGAAATGAGTCCCAGATATCCGTTAATCCTTTCAAAGACTTCATTGAGAGTACAGCTTCCCTGTTCTGTTATTATACGGACAAGAAGCTTTCCATTCCCTATCAATCTTATATTCAGCAGATCTCCGCGTGCTCCGAGTTGCATATTTCTAGAAAGGTAGTGCGATATGTCCACGATCAAATTAGCAGACTTGCGTGTTTCAAGTGAGAGTTCCATGCTGTAAACTATACGCATCTCCGTTCCCTCCCTTTGATAGAAGGATCGATAGAGATGAAACAAAATCAAAAAGCTGTGGAACCCATTGATGAAGATCAAGAAATGCAAACTTACTAGTGAGAAAAAAGAAGCTTCATAATTATTATAGCATGGAACTATGACATTACATTGCAGATAAATGGTCTGAGCTGTATCTGAACATTATCACACTCAGAAGTATAAAAACTGTTGTTAGAACAGTGTTTGAAATCAATAATCCGATGATCGTTTTCAAATCAGTCGGTATTAAGGAGAGCTTCTGAATTTCGTTCAGCAAAGCTGTCATGGGAAAGTAGTCTGCGAATTTTCTAAGCCATTCGGGAAACATGGAACGTGGAATAAGCATGCCGCTAATCAATATAAATACAACGGAAACCCCGGTTACAAGAAACTGACTTCCTCTCGAAGTCCTTGTAAGGCTCGTCAAGAATACACTCATAGTGATGAACACCAATGAAAGCATCAGAAAAAGCGGGGTATTTTCCACAATATTGATTAAACCTTCATAGCCAAAAAGCAGTCCAAAGAGTAGAAAAAAGCAGAACTCAAAAATTCCAACAACTAAGAAACTGACGATCTTTGAAAAGAGAAACTGCAAGGCTCTTGTATTGGCAAGCACTAAAAAGTCCAAAATCTCTGTCCTTTGGTCCTCGTGAATAGACCAGCTAAGGCCGATACCCAGGGTAAGCAGCAAACACAGCGCAAGAATTAGAGGAAAAAGAAATTCCTTGAAATTGAATTTATCGCCGTCAACACCCTCCACCACTATCTCAGGTGCTTTGTAGTTTGGATCTACTGTCACATTTTTCATAAAATTCGGGTCAGCGATAACAGGAAGGGCTTTGAACTCATTGAGAACATTACTGAGCACCTGATAAATCGCGATCCCTGATTGAAGCGCATCGGGATTGGGGACAAAAATGAGTTTCGATGGTTTTTGAAAAAGGAGGTCGTTCGCAAACCCTTTTGGTATTATAAAGTAACCATCCAGGTCTTTCAGTTGATTTTCAGCTTCGTTCCTCGTTTTGAAAACATAGATGTTTTCTTCTTTGACCATGGAGGTTGCGTATCGGATAAAAAATATCCCAAGGAAAGTATTATCCTCATTTACAACACCCAATCGAAGTGCGTAAAGTCCATTATTCATGTTAAAGACTCCGGTAAAGAGAACCATTGCCATCGGAAGAAGCAGGAAATAAATCCATATACTCCGCGACCTGAAAATCATTTTAAGTTCATTGCTGAGTAACGTGGTAATTTTCTTCATTGAATCCCTCCGCTTTTTCCTGTATTTCATTATATAACAACACAACGACATAAGAGAAGGAAAGCCGCCCTTTGTCTGGTAAAATTGTTTCAAGGATTCTCATTTCAATAAAGGAGTTGATCGTGTGAAACGCTTTGTTTTTCTTTCTTTATTTCTTATTACCTTCGCTTTGACCTTTGCGAGTGGGGAAGTAGCAAGTATCACGTTGAATGGAACACCATTGTCGGATGCCTATTATCAAGTGAATGCTGACGTGCTTCAGGGGTATCTCAATGATGCGTTGGGAAGTTATCAACAGCAAGGTATCAGCCTTGACCCTTATTTCTCTTCACAAAACGCTCCCAGCCAGATAGAGCTGAAATACAACATTCTCAAGAACTTGCTCGATGATAAAATTGCAGGATATTATGCGCAAGAAAACGGGCTTTTTCCCAAAGAAGAGGAAGTCTCTGGCTATACTGATCAGATAACAACAAGCTATTTTAGCAATCCTCAGTACGTATCCCAAATAGAAATGAGCTATGGTTCAACGGAGACCTTTTGGAGGGTTATAGAGTCTTATGTCCGCTCCGAGCTGATAAAGCAGAATATCCTCAAAACACTCGTGACAGATTATCCAGCCAGTTTTACCGAATACTTCGAAGCCAACAAAGCCGATATAAAGAACAAGTATGAAAAAGTGAGTGCAAGCCATATACTTTTATCCTCAGAAGCAAGCGCCACAGAGCTCAAAAAGCTCATCGAAAATGGCTCGTTGACTTTTGAAGACGCGGCAAAGAAATACTCCATTGACACAGGTTCTGCTCAAAATGGTGGCTCTATTGGTGAGTTCAGCCGAGGAGAACTTGTGAAAGAGTTTGAAGACGCCTCATTTGCCGCTACTCCGGGTGAAATCGTTGGACCCGTGGAAACAGAATACGGATATCATCTAATCCGGGTGGATTCAAAAAGTACCTTTGATTCCGTGGAAGAATTGTTGACTACAAATGCATATACTAATGTTGCGAGAGATTTCCAGAACAAGGTGTATCTTGGCTGGTTCAACAATTACAAAGCAAATAGCCCTCTTGGCTATGTTATTTACGACCCGGAACTTGACCTTCTGGATAGGCTGATGAAATCGCAGGTTTCGGGCGAAGACATAGAAGACTTTTACGCTAGGTTAGAAAAAGAACTATTCGATTCTTCAGGAGAAATCAAAGAAGACACAACGACTTTCGCCGCAGTTCTCTATCTGATGATCTCAGACTCTCTCATGCAGCCAACGTTGGATAACTTGCAAAAACTTCAGGCCATGCTTGATGCCAGAAAAAATCTCCCGGAAGACATAAAAACACTTTCACCAGAAGATATGCAAAAATCTCTCGAAGAAACCCCTGATAGCACTGATAACAAAGTGCTTGAATTAAAGAACAACCTTTCAACACTGATAGACCTTTCAAAAGAGCTCGGCGTTTTTAGTGAAGAAGAAATCAACGCAAGACTCGCTGAAGAGCAGACTTACAAGGACAAAAGATACGCAGTAATTGGAAAAGTCGCTGGATTTCTATACCATAGAATGCCGGACTCAGATAAAGCATTAGAATATCTGAACAAATACAGTGGCAATGATCCAGAAGTGGTGTTCCTTTACACCAGCAAGCAATACGAAAATGAACTCAAACCCATGATTGAAAACGAGGAACTCTTTCAGAATTACCTTAACTATTATGAGCAGTATGTAGGTGACAAGGCAGCTGAAATGCTTATAAAATATCCGCTCACCTCCATTGAAAATCGTCTAAAGGAAAATGTTATCAAAAACGATAAGGCTTCTGATGAATTGAAGCTAAAGTCGATAAGACTTCTAATAGAAGCCTATAACAAAGCCGGAAAGCTTTCTATTGACAAGAACCTCAAGATTGACTTCTTCAGCGGTGCTCTTGCCTACACATATTATCTTGATGATTACGTTGATATGGGACTCGTGGAAGAATCCGAGGTTGATGCACTTGTTGATGAACTAATGAATGAGATAAATGCCTTAGAAAATGAAGAATAATACATGAAAAACAAAAAGGGGGGCTTTTAGCCCCTCTTTTTTTATTTTATTGCGATGATTTTATATTCTTTGGGTTTTAAGAGAAGAGAAATTTTCAAAGTGATTGGAGAGAGAATGTATTCAGCCTTTTGCTCTTCCCACGAGATATTTTGAAGCACAGCGAGTTTTTCACGATCCTTATACAACGGCCTGAACCTTATTAAAGGATTATCGGTATAGTGTAGCTCTATTTCAGCATCTTTTGCTATTTTCCTGTACAATAGGTGAGAAAGGTCAGTATGATTTACCATTGGCGTTTTTAGCAAAAGATGTTCCAGCGGAAAATTCAAGAAGAAAACCTTTCCTTTTTCCAGTTCCATTTCTGTGAGAAACAGTTCTTCAGTAAGCTTCAAAGCTTTCCCTGCACATTTTTTCAGAGGCATATAAGCACTTTCATGAGGGTAATTATCATATTCTGTACGGATTTTCCAGCTTTGTCCTTCAAAGCTCAATTCAATATCTCCGACCAAAGGATCCCAGAGACCGTACCTCAGATTGTGCTTACAACCTGTTAGAGCTTCAAAATTATGAATCCATATGCCCGGTTGAAAAAGATCGGAGCCAGCAAAGTAGCTTAGATAAAGCTGCCCACCGTGTTTTGCGAAGCTGTAAAGCTTTTCCGAAGTGGTGGCTAGGAGTTTTCTAACACAAGGCGTAAGTATGAGTTTATAGTTCATTAAATCCTCAAGATTATCCTCGAAGAGAAAATCAACCTCAAATCCGGCTTTAGCTGCCAGCACCATGGCCTGTAACATCTGACGTGCCATTTCCCGGGGTTCATCAACGGAGAAAGGATATTGCCTGTTGTAATAGGAAGGTACTAAAATTGCCGCCTGTGCTTTGGAAGGTGTTAACTCCTCTAACTCTTCAGCTTGTTTCCTGAAGCTTTTGAATTCGTATGCAACTGGTTTTGGTTCTCCTCTTACGTCAAAAACGCCAAAGCGCATCTCAAAAGGGTGATGCAGATAAGGTGGCATCTCAAAATAGTTGAAATCGCTCAAGCACCAACCGAGGTTCCCAATACCACCAGAAAGAAAAGTGTTCAAAAAGACCTCTCTGTAATACAGTGCTATATTTTCATCAGAAGCGTGGCTCGATGATGCGCCAAACTCTTCAAACAACACAGGCAAACCAAAGTTCTTGAGGAACCTAATCATAAATTCGGTGACCATGCTGTGCCTGTAATAGTCGATTTCTGGCACATACATGTGCGGCCCCAAAAAATCGACTATTTTAGATAGACTCTGTATGTCAAAACCGTTGTTACCACCAAACACGTTCCAGTTGCCATCGCCAACTCCCACAGGCCTTTTGGGGTCAATTGACTTTATGCCTTTTACAAGCGTTTTTGCCCAATTCAATACCTCTTCGGGAGTTCCTTCACCTCCATAAAGCGGCATCTCATTTGTCAAAAGATACCCCCATATGGCGTTAAAATCCTTAATTCTTTTTGTTATCTTTTCAATGAGAAATGCCTGTTGCTCTATCATAAAAGGATTTGAATACAGGCTTCGACCTTCTCTAAACCCAAAATCCCAGTTTTCACCAGACATATGTCCCACGATAAAAGTGGGGATTGTCATGAGCTTGTGTTTTTCGCATATTTCAAGGAAAGTTATGAGCCTGCTCATGTGCTTTTCGCTTATTTCGCTAGGGGCGGGTAAAAAACTGGGGCTGAGGATGAAAAAGCGACACAGGTTCATGCCGAACTCTTTCATTTTTTTCACTTCTTCTTCTATTGTTCCCGGGTTCCAGTATTCGTCTTCCCACATCAAAATCGCACCACTGCGCGACCAGTAGTTCACACCAAGTAGATATCCCATCTGTTTTTCCCTACCTTTCAACTGTCCTCACCGATTCTCTTTCCACTATTTTTGTTGGGAGAACGACATTTCTGTAAATCGTATGTTTTCCTGATTCAAGCCGCTCTATCAATAGCTGTGTCGCTAAAGCCCCCATTTCTTCGCGTGGTTGGCAAACAGTAGTAAGCGCAGGAATCATAAAAGAGGCAAAAGGTGAATCGTCAAACCCCATGATAGAGATATCTTCTGGAACTTTTATCCCCAATTCGTTTAACGCTTTTATCGCTCCAAGCGCCACATAATCATTCGCACAAAAGATAGCTGTTACTTTTATGGGTGGGGTAATATGTTCGAGTATAGCTTTGTAGCCATCTTCTGGCTCAAATCCTGTGATTTTGCTCATAAATACCTCAACCTCTTTGTGTCTTCTAAGGTATTTCAATATGCCCTTTTTCCTGTCTCTGGATGCGTAAACATTTTGTGTTCCAGGTATGTAAAATACTTTCCTGTGTCCTTTGTTGTGAAGGTATCTTATGGCGGCATATGCCCCCATGACATTGTCAATGTTCACCGAGTCAATATGCACTTCTTCAACAGGATAATCCACGCCGACAATTGGTATTCCACTGTCAATGAACTTCTGCATGAAGTGCTCATCACACTTGAGAGTGCAAACCAATACCCCGTCAACTTTCCGATTGAAATACTCGTCGAGGATTTCTTTTTCTCTCACGGGTTTGTCCCTGGCAAGAGCAACCATTACGTCATATCCCTTGCTAAAGGCTTTTTCATAGATGCCCGTTAGGATGTTTGGATAATGGTAAGCTCTCAGGTTTGGCACGACTACGCCAATTGTACCAAAGAGCTTTGAATTTTTTCTTGAAAAGGGCCTGGGCTTGTAGCCGAGTTTCTGCATGGCTTTCAGAACCCTTTTTCGTTTTTCTTCGGAAACCTGTGTTGAGCCATTTATGACTCTGGAAACAGTGGCTATTGAAACCTCAGCTTCTTTTGCCACATCTTTTATGGTAACCACAGAAAACCCTCCTACTCTAAAAGATCAAAAGGCACTTTTAGAAAGGCATTGAACCTATTCGTTGTTCTATTGCGTATTATTTCGCGGAAGAGGAAAAAGCTGGGTCTTGGAGTGAAAAGTTTTTTGTCATAGTCAACATGAACCAGTCCAAATCTCAGGGAAAATCCCTTTGCCCATTCGTAATTGTCCGTTAGAGACCAGTGTAAATAGCCACGAATGTCGTACCCCTCTTCAAGCAGCCTTTCGATAGCTGCAAGATGAGATAGGAGATAATAAGGTCTCAGAAGGTCTTTATTATCAGCAATGCCATTTTCAGTTATATACACGGGCTTTTTGTATCTTTCACAGATGGCTTTAGTGATATTGTAAAGGCCTTTCGGGTAAATTTCCCAGCCCGCATCGCTAACAGGCAATCCTGCTTTTGAAAGGGTATTTGGTTTACATGCAAAGCCATAACCGGACAAACTCTTCCAGCTAATTGTAAATCCTCCTGCTTTGAGTATCGGCTCTCTTCTCTCTACGAAGGACCGCGTGTAGTAGTTGATGCCTATGAAATCGATCTTATCTTTTACAGCATCTCCAAAATACCAATTCAGCAGATTGTTAGCTTCCTCGGCACTATCATCGCCGTCTATCCAGTGAAACGCATAAATGACTCCAATAGGTCTATGGGTATATTCTTTCATCGCTTCATACGCAAGGTTATGCGCATTTATTTCATTGTCTAAAGCTTTTTTCCAGAGCGTAGGGTCTATAACCGAAGGCGGAAAGCCCGAAGGCCTCTGAAAATAGCCCAAATTGGCTACTACATTCGGCTCATTCATGGTAGACCAAAAATCCACAACTTCTCCCAAATTTTTTACCACAAAAGCTGCGAATTTAGCGAATTCATGAGGGCTCCTTTCATCCAGCCAACCAGCTTTACTGAAATCGAGATTGCGGTTCACTTTTATAGGGTCATGTAGCCATAAAGGAAGGGTAAAATGATTCAGGTTGACCATTGTTTTCATGCCCCTGGCTTTTATATCTTCCAATATTTTTCGGTAATGTTTAATAGCCGAATGATCTGCGAGCTCTTCCAGTTCTTCCGGGCTCTCCACGTCAAAAGTGGCATCGGGAAAAATTCTTGACCATTCAATACCTATTCTGAGAACATTAAACCCGGCCTCAAGAGCAAGTGCATGAATTTCGGAATATCTTTCCCAGTAGTTCAACCCATTTTCAGGAAGGTCTCCACTTACCACATTGTTTTCCTGAAGATATTGGTCATGAACCCAGAGGAACCAATCTGTATTTGGATCCATAGTATTCCCGCCCATTTCAAATTGAAAACCCGACATTGAAGCCCCAAAAAGAAAATCTTCGTTAAACATCATTCCACCTCCAGCATGCGACATGGTGATCCTCTTCGACTTTTATAAGCCCTTGTGCTTCGCATTCTTTTGTAGCCAGTGGACTTCGGTCATAATACTTGCACATGCCGATAGTATCAGATCCAACGGCTTTTCGTTCTGGAGTTTCAAAAGTTGTCCACTTTCTATCAATCCTTGGCACAGCATCCAGAAGCATACGCGTATATGGATGAAGGGGGGTGCTAAAAACCTTTTCAGTTTTTCCAGCTTCCATTACTGACCCCTTATAAAGGATAATACTCTCGTCGCTTATGTAATAACCCAGTGATAGATCATGAGTAATAAACAGTATTGAAAGCCCGCCTTTTTTGAGCTCTGCCAATATGTTGAGCACATCGATTCTGGTTGAAGCGTCAAGCATGCTTATTATTTCGTCAGCAACGAGAAATTTTGTATCAAGAAGTAGCGCCCTTGCTATAAGCATCCTCTGTAACTGCCCACCGCTTAACTGATGAGGAAACTTGTTAAGAACTGTCTTAGGGTTCAAGCCAACGGATTCTAGAGCGTCAAGTACGTGTATTTGCCATTCTCTCCCGGTTAGTTCCGGGAAGAACTCACTCTTTACAAGTTCAAAAATCCTGTCAGCTTTAAATATGGGGTTAAAAGAAGAAAAGGGATCCTGAAACACACCTTGAACATAGCGATAATATTCCTTGAGTTTCTCTCCTTTGAACAATGATAAGTCTTTCCCTTGAAAGAGTATTTGCCCCTTTGTGATGGGGATTAATTTCAACATCATTTTACCAATAGTTGTTTTTCCACTACCACTTTCACCTATCAGGGAAATGATTTTCCCTTCTCCTATCGAAAATGAAACATTATCAACCGCCGTGAGCTTTCTTTTTCCAAAAGCGCCAAGAGAATAAACTTTTGTGATATCTTTAAGTTCAATCATCGATTGCTCCCACCTTCCAGCAGGCTACCTGGTGGCCCGGTTCTATTTCGACCAATGGAGGTTCTTCATCACATTTTTCAGAGGCAACAGGGCACCTATCTTTGAATCTACAACCTTCTGGAGGATTCAAAAGCTCGGGTGGCCTGCCAGGTATTCCCTTAAGAGGAGCTTGAGAATATTTAATGCCTACTTCTGGCAAAGACGAGATGAGGAGCTTTGTATAAGGGTGAAGAGGATTTTTGACGATCGTCTCTGTGGGAGCTCTTTCAACTTGCTTGCCAGCATACATGATCATGATGCTGTCTGCCACCTGGTAGAGAATTGAAATATCATGGGTTACAAAAATCACACTCCTTACGATTTTTCTATCCCTAAATTCAACAATCATTTTTGAAACCGCTTTTTGAGAAGAAACATCGAGAGCGGAAGTGATTTCATCTGCTAACAGCAATGATGGATTCAGCAAGGTCGAGATAACCATTACCATACGCTGATTCATTCCGCCAGATAATTCAATTGGATAAAGATCAAGCACCTTTTCATCAAGCTCTACCAACTTCAACCTTTCCTCTATCATATCCCTCATTTTTACAAAGCTCTCTCCGTGGTGTTCGAGAAGGTCAGAGATAATCTGTTTCAATTTTCTTATAGGATTCAATGCATTCATAGCATATTGTGGAATGATGGACACTCCTCTAAATCTATTAGCTCTCATGGCTTCGTAATTGTCTATCGGGAGTTTCTTGTCGTTTAAAAACACTTCTCCTGAGATATATTTCATAGGAGGCTTCAATAAAATCAGCGCATTGCTCAGAGTGGACTTCCCGCATCCAGATTCACCGGCCAGCCCCATGATTTCCCCGTCTTTTACCTGAAAACTAATACCATCTACAGCTTTTACATCTCCGCGAAGCGTCTGATAGTATATTCTCAAATCCTTTATTTTCAAAGCCATGTTCACATCTCCCTGAGCTTAGGATTAAAAACTTCATCCAATCCTGTATTCATAAAATACATTGCCCCAACAATAGCTGTAATTGCAATTCCGGGTGGAACTGCCCACCACCACATACCGAGTTGTATGGCATTCCACAAGACTGCCTGTTGCATCATAAGCCCAAGGGAAATCCCTTGAGTAGGACCAAGCCCTATGAAATCCAATGTAGCAGCTGTGAGAATCGCTCCACCAAACTGCAGAATGAACACCATAAACACATATGAAAGCATATTTGGCAATATTTCAACAACAATTATCTTCAAAGGTTTCATGCCTGTTATTCTCGCGAGGTTGACAAATTCCCTGGTTTTTAGTGAAAGAGTCTGCGACCTTACTGCTCTGGCTGTCCATGGCAATGCTGTAAACCCAATGAAGACACTCTCAATGAATACACCACGATACTTAAGATAAGCCGCAAGAATAATTAACAATGCCATGGTGGGAATAACCAGCACAATGTTTGTAAACATCATGAGCAACTCGTCAGCTAAACCTCCTTTGTAACCCGAAAGGAATCCCACGAAAAGTCCGATAAAAGTTGCTATACTTCCGCCTACAAGCCCAACAAGAAAGGTCGATCTGAGACCATAAACGAACTGGGAAAAGACGTCTCTACCAAAAGTCGTGGTCCCAAGCCAGTACTCGCCTGAAGGGGGATTATAGCCGGGCCCGGCAAAATCCTGGGGTTCATATTTCGCGAAATAAGGACCGAAAATAGCCAGAAAAGCAAACAAGGCAACGATAAAAACCCCTATCCTTAGCTTTGTGTTCCGCAATGCAAAAAAGAGTATCTCACTTTTTCTGAATTTCATGCTGTCTCACCACTCATTCCACGCCTTACCCTTGGATCCACAATTACATAAATGATATCTATAAAGAAGTTCGCTATTAAAACACCAAGTATAATGAAAAGGAAACACCCTTGAATGAGGAAATAATCACCGTTCAAAATTCCCTGAAGCAAGAGGTAACCTATGCCAGGATAAGAAAAAACCACCTCTGTGGCAAGGGCACCTGCTACAATAACACCCAGCTGTAAAGCCAATCCTGTAATTTGAGGTAGCACCGCATTTCTGAAGGCGTACTTTCTTATGAGTTTCGCTGGGGCTCCCATGGCTTCCATATATCTCGAGTATTCTGATTCCAACTCATAAATAATCATATTCCTCATGCCAATCGCCCAGCCACCAAGCTGAACTATAAAAAGTGAACCAAAGGGTAGAATCCAGTGTTTAAGATAATCCCAGATGAACTCCCAGCTCAGGCTCGGACTCATGGAAAAACTGTATGCTCCCGAAATGGGAAATATCCCAAGCACCACACCAAATACCCAGGCAAGAAGTATTCCAAGCCACATATATGGTGTAGCAGTTATCACATACCATATCGGTAATATGGTGTTATCAAGCCGCTTTTTTCTCGCAGCAAATGCTCCAAACTTATTCCCTGCTATCCAACTTAAAAGTATCGCGGGAACAAGCAAGAGAATATCATAGGGAACCGCTCTCTTTATGACTTCAAAAACAGGACTTGGAAAAAGATATACACTTGTTCCGAGATCACCTTTGAACAGAGAAAACCAGAAATTCACATATTGTTTCCATAGCGGAAGGTCCAGACTGAAAACCTTGTTATAGTAATTGTACAAAAGATCCATGGCTTCAGTCCTCATTGCTGCTCTTGAAAGCAATGTCCTGATTGGATCTCCCGGCATAAATCTGGGAATTACCCAGTCAATCGTAACCGCGAAAAAGAAAGTAAGCAGATATATGATTATTTTTCGTCTTAAATACTTTCCCACTGTCTTTCCTCCCAAAATTTAAACCCCGCCTTTCCTGGAAAGGCGGGGAAGTTGAAACAATTACTTGCTTTGAAGGTCTGTGAGCATCATAAGACCACCAAGCTGCCATCTGCCACCCCAGGTACAGGGATAATGGAAGGGACCGTGTTCGCTGGGCCAGTTTGTCCACGCAGCTTCACTTGCCTGGAACCACATACCGTTATACCAGAGAGGAATTGCAGGCATATCTTTCAGGAAAATTTCTTCGATCTTTGAAACAATTTCTTTTCCAGCTTCTACATTATCGAAAGGTGTTCTGTTGAACTCATCGAGTAGTTTGAAAACTTCGGGATTGTCATATCTACCAAAATTTCCATTCGCTTGATAATCACTGATCGGGAAGAATAACCAGTGGTAAAACGTCCAAACGGTTACGCTTAAATAGCTCCCAAAATTGTTTATAGCCATATCAAAATTGCTACCGTAAAGTTCATCTTGATATCTTCCAAAATCTGGAAATTCAGCTAACGCATTGATTCCAACAGCTTTCAGATTGCTTGCTATTATCTTTATCGATTCCATCCAATCTGTCCAGCCAAACGGAACAATGATCGAAAGTTCAATCTTTGAACCATCAGGAGCTTCCACAAAACCATCACCGTCTTTGTCAACATATCCGGCATCTTTTAACATGCTCTTGGCTATATCGGGGTTGAATTCAAAGCCATATTTGGTGACAACATCCTCATCATAATATTTCATCCAGGCATCTATGGGAAGGAATCCCAGTGGATTTGAGGGGAGCACCTGTTTTTCGAATACCTTTTCGACGATTTCTTCTGAATTTATGGCAAAAGCAACAGCTTTTCTGAACTCCGGGTCGTCCATTGGTTTTTTGGTGGTATTTAAGAAAAGGAAAGCTGTGTTATCTGATAACATGTAAGGCACATCATCGAACCAGGTATGAATCCCGTAAAATTTCTTAATCGTTGGAATACCGGGAAGGAAGAAATTACTTATGTCTAACTCCCCTTTGATAATCATACCGAGGGCAACGTTGTTGCTCATTGCCCTCAAATATACGATCCTCTTTGGAGTGGGTTCTATACCCAGAAGTTCTGTTGCCCACCAGGTGGCGTTTTTCAAGTAAACCATTCTATCCTGATCATATGTCTCCGCAAGATATGCGCCTGTACCAATTGGATTTTCATTGGCTCCCGTGAGAATGGCTTCCTTTGACCTGTCTTTCCAGAGATGTTCAGGGATAATCGGGATCTGGTAAAGGTTTGTAACCCATTCATGGTAAAGTGGCTCCGTAAAGTGGAAGATTAGCGTATAATCATCAACTTTTTCAATGCTACTCAGCCATTTCCAGAGGGTGCTATAGTAAACTTCCGGGATATCCTTTGCGAGTTCAAAGGTGAATTTTACGTCATCTGCATTAAAAAAGGTACCGTCTGTCCAACGAACCCCTTTTCTGATTTTCAACTCATATGTGTTAAGATCTTTCCATTCCCCTTTTTCAGCGAGCCATGGTATCATTTCATCAGAAAGCGGGTCATACAAATAAAGGGGTTCATAGATCAATCCTACTGTGCCTGTAACAGCGGCCCATGGGGTTACCGGGTTCCAGTTGTTTGGTGGTGCCCAGAGTCCTCCACCCGCGTACAGAGTTTCATTTCTCTTGTAAGTTACACCAAGCAATATCGTGCTAAAAATCAATATCAGCACGAGTATAGTGCCCTTTTTCATAAAAAAACACCTCCCACCTTCGTTTCCCCTTAAGGGACAATACAACAATATAATGAAAATATTTTCAAGCAATTTTCTGTTATTTTCATATAGATAGCCTGAGCACTCTTTAAAGCCTAATTAACGCAAATAGCTAAAGATTCGCACAAACAAAGATATTGGCAAAGAAGTAAAATAAATAAATCGTGAAAATATTTGAAAATGAAAATAAGTAAGGAGGTACTTTTCGATCATGCAGCAGGTGAAGCTGACTTTCGATGGTGAATTTAACGGCTTAGGAAAAAACGGGAAAAACGTGGAACTGAAGATTGGTCCAAGAGAATTTGCACCTTATGATCTTATCCTTCTTGCTCTTGGTTCATGCCTATATTCTACTTTTCTTGATATAGCAAAAAAGATGAAAATCCATTGGGAATCTGTTGATCTGGATCTCAGCGGTGAAAAAAGGAAGGAAATCCCGACCACTTTGAGGTGGTGCAGGATTTCAGTTAAGATGAAAAGTGCTTCTCATCATGAAAAAATCAAAAAAGCTTTTGAGCTCGCAACAAAGTACTGTTCCATATATCACACGCTGTCAAAGGTTGCAGAAATTCAATGGGAAATAGAGTTTTACTGATTCACTGACATGTGGCTTTCTCGGGCTAATTATGCTGATGGCTGGAATTTTTTCCAGTTTAAAAACCCAGCAAGAGCCATGTCCAAAGTTATGTTATACATACAGCTTTACTTCTCCTCTTTCAGGCTAAAGCCTTCCATAATGGTTTTTTGGAAAATCAAAAGCACGAGAAGAGGAGGTAGCATGGCGAGAATCGTTCCAGCCATTATAATGTTCCAATCGGCTGCTTGAGCTTCACTCGCTAGCAGCATTTTTATCCCAATCTGGACAACTCTCATATTGTTGGAGTTTGTGATAATCATAGGCCAGAGATATACATTCCACATGTAAGTAAATTCTATGAGAAAGAGAGCTCCTATGTTTGTCTTAGAAAGCGGAATGAGTACATTCACAAGGAATCTCATCGGACCTGCACCATCTATTCTTGCAGCATCTGACAAAGACGGTGGAACAGTCAAAAATAGTTGCCTGAATAATAGAGTTCCCGTGGCACTGGCGAAAAAGGGAATAGTGAGAGCGTAATAGGTGTTAATCCAGCCAAAGGATCGCATCAGATCATAGGTGGGAACAATACGAATAGGTAAAGGTAGCATGTGTGTTATCAAAATGGTTGTGAAGAAAAAGAATTTTCCCTTAAATTCGCCAAAATAAGTGAATGCAAAGGCGGCCATAATAGAAAGCCCGATTTTTGCCAGCGCTACCGTCACTGAAATAAAAGAACTGTTGAAAATGAGCCTGCCCATATTCACCGTTGTCCAGGCCGTTTTGTAGTTTTCCCATATGTGCGTACTTGGTAAAAACCTTGGAGGAAAGCTATACGCTTCCTTGGAATTGAAGGTGCTCATGGTGAAAGCGTAATATACAGGGAAGATAATAACAACCAGCATAATCGACAAAAAAATATATGTTAGGACAATTTTGCTCTTTTTTGTTTTCACAGCTCACACCACCTATCCGTAGAAGACTCGTCGCTCAGCGTATTTGAACTGGAGCGCTGTGAGAATCGCAACAAATACAAACAACACCACAGACTGCGCAGAAGCGAAACCAGTATCTAAATTGATAAATCCATCCCGGTACTTCTGAAAGACTTCGAGTTGGAAGTTACGTTCTCAGAGGCTCTGGACACGACCCTGTTGACAGAGCAATCGTTGGCTGTGATCGAAACCGAGGGCGAGCAATCGCTCCCGGTAACATGGTCATGGTCCGACCCGCTGCATCTGATGCTGACCCCATCCGGGCTGGAGGCGGGGCGTGACTATCGACTGGATATCACGGAGTTCGAGCTGGCCGATGGGAGCGGAAACGTGCTTGGTGACAGCCTCCGCTCATACGCCTTCAGTATTACCGATGAGGACGATCTCGGCCACGAAATTCAAGGAGCAGGTTCTGTCGCTCCT
>NZ_CEYIHJ010000013.1:10470-22814 GCF_982836095.1 Kosmotoga sp. | reverse complement strand
TTTCCAGTTTCAATCATCAACGGAAAAAGCTCCTTGGCTATCTTAACAGAAATTTTTTCCTGCTCAAGGAGTTCAAAGAGTATCTTGAAATGCTCCGGACCAATGGGCATTTTTTCAAGGGGAATCCCCCTGCGATTTATCTCTCTGAGCAATTCTGTCATTATCCAGTTAGAGGCTTCTTTTGGTTTGCCGGTGCTTTTGGCCACTTCCTCAAAAAAGCTGCTGAGCCTGGCATTGGAACCAAGAACGGTGGCATCGTATTCAGGAATGCCGTATTCGCGAATCAGGCGTTCAATCCTCTGCTGGGGAAGCTCAGGAAGGCGTTCCTTGATCCTCTCCACATATTCGTCGCTGAGTTGGAGTGGTGGTAAATCCGGCTCCGGAAAATACCTGTAATCATTTTCCTCTTCCTTTGACCTCATAGAAATGGTTTCGCGTTTTGCGAAGTTCCAGGTTCTCGTTTCCCTGTTTACATCAGAGCCGGTTTCAAGGGCTTTGATGATTCGCTCACGTTCAAATTCAAGCGCCTTTTCCACAAACTTAAAAGAATTGATGTTTTTTACTTCCACCCGGTTGGATGAAAGCCCCCGTTCCTCATCCACAATGGAGATGTTCGCATCACAGCGCAGCGCACCTTTTTCCATGTCTCCGCTGCAAATATCGAGGGCTCTGAGCGTATCACGGAGCAATTCCATGAAAAGCCTCGCTTCTTTCGGTGAGGAAATGTCTGGCTCGGTGACAATTTCTATAAGTGGGACCCCACACCTGTTGAGATTTACGAGGCTACCACTGGCTCCAGAAATTGAATCTGCATCTTGATGAATCATCTTGCCTG
Organism: Kosmotoga sp.; assembly: GCF_982836095.1. Lineage (NCBI taxonomy): Bacteria > Thermotogati > Thermotogota > Thermotogae > Kosmotogales > Kosmotogaceae > Kosmotoga > Kosmotoga sp. The sequence goes on along the minus strand of NZ_CEYIHJ010000013.1, from coordinate 21,979 downwards.
CGTCCTCTTCGATGTGAATCCTCCTGATACGCACCCTTTTTTCATCTCCATCGAATTTGAAACCAAGGAAGCCATTCTCTGCTATCGGCGTGAAATATTGGGTAATCTGATAGCCCTTCGGCAAATCAGGATAGAAGTAGTTCTTTCTATCAAATGTAGAACGCAAGTTGATTTTGCAATTCAGAGCGAGGGCTGCTTTTACAGCATATTCAACCACTTTCTCGTTCAGCACAGGAAGTGCGCCAGGCTGGCCTGTACACACAGGACATATGACTGTGTTGGGTTCAAGTTCAAACACATCTGCCCGGCAGCTGCAAAAGGCTTTTGTTTTTGTTGACAATTGTGCATGGATTTCGAGGCCTATCACCGTTTTATACATGTAACCACCTCTCTGGGATTTTCGCGAGTCCATTGTTGTATGCGCCTGACAATTTTTCCATTTGCTTTGCGGTGGAGAGAAGCTCCAAATCGGCATAACGTCTTCCCATGAGTTGAATTCCCACCGGCAACTCATCTACCGGGTCAACGGGTATAGAAATGGCAGGCGTCCCGGCCAGGTTAGCAGGAATAGTATAGATATCCATCAGGTAATAACTGAGAGGATCACCGATTTCACCAAACTTTCCAGGAAGCGTGGGGGTTGTGGGATTTAGTATGAAGTCATGTTCATGGAGAACTTCGTTGATCCTGTTAGAAATCATCTTTCTGATTTTTAATGCCCTTCGATAGTAGGCATCATAATAGGCAGAACTCAGCGTGAAGGTACCCAGTAATATTCTGCGCTTCACTTCATCGCCAAATCCAGTGTCCCTGTTTTTCTTTATCATTTCTTCGTAATTTTCAGATTCGACTCGTTCACCATAGCGAACACCATCATAGCGTGAAAGGTTTGAACTGGCTTCGCCAGGCGCAATGAGGTAATATGTGGCAACAACGTATTTCAAGATGCCTAATTCAACGAAAGATACCTCGGCTCCCTTTTCAGCAAGCCGTTCAATGAATTCTAGAAATCTCGATTTTACCCTTTCGTCAAGCCCTTCAAAATCCAGAGCATCAGACGGTATAGCGATCTTCAAGCCTTTTAGATCTGCTTTGGGCAGTTCTTTTGCTCGCAAATCAATTTTACCGTTAACGGTGGTCGCGTCATTTATATCTCTTCCCGCAATTGTTTTGAAAACAGTGAAGGCATCATCGACGCATCTAGTTAGAGGTCCTATTTGGTCCAGCGAAGATGCGAAAGCGACCAGGCCATATCTGGAAACCAGTCCATAGGATGGCTTGTAGCCTACCACTCCGCAGAAAGCCGCTGGTTGCCTAACCGAACCCCCGGTATCGCTTCCAAGGGCAAAGGGCACCAGCCCAGCTGCAACGGCTGCTGCGCTTCCGCCACTACTCCCCCCGGGAATACGGCTTAAATCCCAGGGATTTTTGGTAGGACCGAAAGCAGATTTTTCCGTAGAGGACCCCATGGCGAATTCATCGAGATTCGTTTTTCCAAGCAGTACAGCACCCGTATTTTTTAGGCGCGCTGTCACGGTAGCATCGTATGGGGAGAGGTAACTTTTCAGTATATTGCTTGCACAGGTGGTTCGGGTTCCCCTTGCCAGAATGTTATCTTTCAGGGCATATGGAACGCCAGAAAGCGAACCGGAAGATAAGCTATCAGGTATTGGTAATATTTCAAGAAAAGCATTCAGTTCAGAATTAAAAGCCACAATTCTTTCGTGAAAAAAGGAACGCATCTTTTACCTGAGCAACGAGCTTTGCAAGCACTTCCCGTTTCTCATCGGTTGAGAGCTTTGAGAGCTCTGCGATTTTTAGATCCAGAAAATCTCCTTTCAAGTGGTTCACCTCCTGAGTTTAATTCTAACACGCTTCGATAAAATCGCCATATGAATTATCACGAAAATAACGTTATAATTACTACGAGGTGATAACCGTGCTTTATAGATATTTCACCCTATACGCTGACGAAAAACTATTGAGTGAAATCGAAGAGCTCTGCCTTTCGGAGGGCTTTTATAACTTTTTTTCTGAAGAGATAGATTCGAAATTGTGGCGAGTAAAGGTTTATCTGGAATCTACTGAAGAGCTTCCGGCTTTTTTAAGGCGGTATTCATTTGAATTTGGTGGTGAAGAACTCGAAGCTAAGTGGTGGAAAAAATTCAAAGATAGTCTTAAGCCTTTTATGCTGACTCCCAATACAAAATTGATCCCCCTTGAAGAACCCGTTCGCATAACTGATGAAGGATCCATGGGAATAATCCCGGGAAGAGCTTTTGGTACCGGACAGCATGAAACCACAAAGCTCGCAGCTTTATTTTTGGAGAGGTATCTCAAAACCGGAGCTATGGTGCTTGATGTCGGTGCCGGTACCGGCATCTTATCTGCATTGGCCATAAAAAAGGGGGCGTCAAAAGCTGTCGCCCTTGATATAGATAAAGCAGCAATTGAAAAGTGCCGGGAGACTGCCTGGATAAATAACGTCTCCATTGATGCCAGGGTTTCTGATTTTCTCAGTGCCCTTGAACCAGGGGAACATTTTGACATCATCGTCTCCAATATGATTGTTGAATTGCTTAAAGGCTTTGTAAAGGAGACTGTTAAACACCTGAAGCCTAACGGAGTACTCATTCTCTCCGGTATCCTTACAGAGAAATTTGATAGCTTTATGGACACCTTAGAAGACACTTTTTCCATACTGGAAACGGAGGAACTAAACGAATGGAAAGCAGCCGTTTTGAAAAGGCGATAGTTGAAGCCCAATTGGGGCGTGAATTGAAAAACCAATTTCGTGTGGTCAAAAGATGCTCCTGGGGATATCCACAATGTATACAATCTGATTTGATCAGCAACGGGAAACCTTTCCCCACACTTTTCTGGCTTACCTGCCCATTTCTCTATAAAGAAGTCTCACGCCTTGAAGAAAAAGGTTGGGTGAAAAAGTTCGAGGATCAACTTGAAAATTCAGAAGAGATGTTAAGAGAATATCTTCGCGCACATGAGACCACCCGAAAGTTGAAGGAATCCCTTTTGGAAGGCAGAGATTTAAAAGACTGGCAAAAAGAGGCTTTATTCAATAGAGGAATAGGGGGTATCAGGAATTTGAAAATGGTCAAATGCCTCCATCTTCAACTGGCAAATTTTTTAGGTGGCATCGACAACCCCATTGGCAAAATGGTATGGGAAATGCTGGGTTCTAAAGAGTGTGTAGCTGGTGCAGTGCTCTGCCGGTCATTGGAGGACAACAGTGGAAAGAACCATTTTAAATAAGATAAATTCTTTACCCGAAACCTGCGGCGTTTATATTTTCAAGAACAAAGAGGGAAAAATAATCTACATAGGAAAGGCTGTAAAGCTAAGGCGGCGTGTACAATCTTACTTCAGGGAATCTTCATGGAAGAATGAAAAAGTCAGGAAAATTGCTGAAGAAGCTTTCGACATTGAATTCATCCTTGTCCCCAGCGAAAGAGAAGCCCTGTTATTGGAGTCAAATCTCATATACAAACACAAGCCGCGTTACAATATCCTGTTAAAGGAATCCCGCTTTTACCCATACATTTACCTTTCCAATGATGAATTCCCCTACGTTGAATTGAGAAGGGATAGGAAAGCACCCGGAACTTACTTCGGTCCTTATACGAGCACAAAACTTGTGCGTAGCATGCTTGAACTTCTTCAGAGAATTTTCAAAGTGAGAAGCTGCAATCTGCCACTGAATCGGATAAAAAAGGCATGCTTTCTGCATCATCTGAAGATGTGTTCTGCTCCATGCATTGGAAAAATCACAAAAGACGAATATCAGAAGAGCCTTGACGGCCTCATCGAGTTTCTCGAAGGTAATACCCTCAAAGTCAGACTCTCGCTTGAAGATAGAATGTACAAATTGGCTGATAATTTGCAATTCGAACAAGCAAGAGAAATTCGCGATGTCCTCAATTCTATGGACAGGCTGTACTCCAAACAGGCTGTCGATGTTCCGCAGGATCTCAGCGTTGATGTAATAGCACTCTCTTCCGGAATTCTGATTCTTCTGGAGATAAGAGGCGGGATGCTTCTTGGGAAACTGGTATATGATTTTCCAGAAGGGAAGGTTTCTGATTTCATAGGCCAGTTTTATCTTACAAAAGAAAAGAATCGCCCAAAAAATTTAATAGTTGCAGGGCTGAGAAAATCTGAAGCATCTCAGTTAAAAGCTGAGTTTGAATACATCGGAAAACCTAGAAACGAGTTTGAATCCAGATTGATGAAAATAGCTTTCCAGAACATAGAACAGGAATTAAATATGAGAATCGGCGCTACTGAAGCCTTGAAACAAGCGAAGAATCTCCTTGGGTTGAAGAAAATTCCCCGGTTGATAGAAGGGATAGACATTTCCCATACCCAGGGTCTCATGACAGTGGCTTCATTAGTGGTTTTTGACTCAGGAAAGCCAGATAAATCAAAATACAGGAGGTACAGGATAAGAAATCTGGAAACTCCAAATGATTTTGAAGCACTTGCGACAGTTATAAAGAGACGCTATTCCAAACATCCATTACCTGACCTGCTGTTTATCGATGGCGGTTTACCGCAGCTCGAGGCAGTATCTAAAGCCCTTGATGAACTCCATCAAAAAGGAGAGATCATAGGCCTTGCCAAAAAGGAAGAGGAAATCGTGTTTCCTGATAAAAGGGGAAAGCTCAAATTACCACTCGATCATCCCGTTATGAAGCTGTTAACTTCCATTCGTGACGAAACGCACAGGTTTGCCGTTAATTATCATCGGTACCTTCGAGAGCGTAGATACCTGGGTTCAGAAATAGACAAAATCCCGGGTATAGGCCCCAAACGAAAAAAGCTTTTGATTCAGCATTTTAAAAGTGTTTCAAAAATAAAGAAAGCATCTGAAAGAGAGTTACTCGAAGTGATAAAGAACAAAAAAATAGTCGAAGAAATTCTCAAATGGGCAAAAGAAAATGGCGGCTAAGCCGCCATTTTGCAGTGAAATTCTTACTTAACTTTTTCTTTGAGTTCTTTACCGGCTCTAAACTTAGGTACTTTTCCGCCAGGTATCTCGATAGCTTCCTTCGTTCTGGGGTTGACACCTTTTCTGGGCTTTCTTACAGCAACTTCAAAAGTACCGAAGCCAACGAGTTTTACTTCTTCACCCTTGGCGAGCTGTTCGCCAACGATAGCCACAAAGCTGTCAAGAACTTCAGCTGCCAATTTCTTGGTATTACCTGTTCTTTCGGCGATTTCAGCCACGAGTTCCTTCTTGTTCACACAAACACCCCCTAAACCTGAAATATGATGTCAGACATATTTTAGCATTTATTGGCCTTGTGATGCAACTCATAATGTGCGGAAATTCCTATTATAGAATAATTACCGCCCGATGCTCCTAAGGATGAAGTCTGTAACGCTGTATTAATGGGCATTACAGAACAACATGTGTCAAGAGTGCTCCTACAACGGACTGTGTTAATTTTTTTGAAACTAATATTTCTTAAAAAAACTCACATCTATATCGTGCCTCATGTGATTGGCTGGATTGAAAATGTGAAAACCTTTTAAGCTTCCCGATTCTTGCTTGACTATAATTATGGTCATAATGTATAATTAAATAACATTAGATGGGGTGATGATGTTGACAAGGCTTAAAAACCTGATCTTCAAATCGTTGGCTGATGCTAAAGCGCACTTCTCAGAAGTAGTAGATACTGCTGCTGGCGGTAAACACGATGTGGTTATAACAAAAAATGGTGTACCCAGAGCTGCTTTGATCTCTTATGAGAAATACACAAAGATGCTGAATTTTCTTTCCACTGCATATGAGCTTTATTTGATGGATGCTGGCGAAAAAGCCCTGGGAACGGAGCTTGAAGATATTCTTGAAGATAGTTCAGAAGATTGATTTTTGGAGGTGTAAGGCATGGCTGAGGTTATCCTCAAAGATGTAGTAAAAGTATATCCGAATGGTTTCAAGGCTGTACATGGCGCTAATCTCGAAGTCGAAGACAAGGAATTCGTTGTTCTGCTTGGCCCTTCCGGTTGTGGAAAAACCACCACGTTAAGGATGATAGCCGGTCTGGAAGAAATCACTGAGGGAACAGTATCCATTGGTGGAAGAGTTGTCAATGACGTAGAACCAAAAGATAGGGACATTGCCATGGTTTTCCAGAACTACGCTCTTTATCCCCACATGACCGTTTATGAAAACATGGCTTTTGGGTTGAAGTTGAGAAAAGTGCCCAAGCCGGAAATTGATAAGCGTGTGAAGGAAGCGGCAAATATTCTTGGTATCGAAGGCCTTCTCGATAGGAAACCCAAACAGCTTTCTGGTGGTCAAAGGCAGAGAGTGGCAGTGGGAAGGGCAATAGTGAGAAACCCAAAGGTCTTCCTTTTTGACGAACCTCTTTCAAACCTTGATGCGAAATTAAGAACACAGATGAGAGCAGAACTGAAAAGACTCCACAAAAACCTTCAAGCCACGATCATTTACGTTACCCATGACCAGGTTGAAGCCATGACAATGGCTGACAAGATAGTTATTATGAAAGACGGTGTAATACAGCAAATTGGAGATCCCTATTCAGTTTACTTTGAACCTGTGAACAAATTCGTCGCAGGGTTTATTGGAACACCTTCTATGAACTTCATAGGCGCCAAAGTTTCCAAGGAAGGTGAAAAACTCTGGATACACAAAGATTCTATGAAACTCCTCATTCCCGAAAGATACTACGAAAGACTCGCTCCTTATGTTGGAAAAGAAGTAGTCTTTGGTGTCAGGCCCGAAAACATTTACGACAAAATGTTTGCCGTTACCCCCAGCGAGGAGTTCGTTGCCGAAGGAAAAGTTGACGTCGTTGAACCCCTTGGAAGCGAAACTTTGATTCATGCTACCATTGCTGGCGATGACATCGTAGCTAAGGTCGATCCAAAAACAAGGGCCCAAGCAGGGGATACTATTGATCTGGTATTTGATATGAACATGGTTCATGTTTTCGATAAAGAGACCGAGGAAAACGTATTAATGGGATTGCATTCAGCAGAAGAAGAACCAAAAGTCGAATAAACATTTCGATAAAATAAAAAGCGGGGATGTAAAATCCCCGCTTTTTGGTTTGTGATCAGCTATATTAACTAAGGCTTTCCAGATATTTTTTGACCCTGGCTGTAAGCCTTGCTTTTCTCCTCGATGCTTGTCTTTTGTGAATAACACCTTTTTTAGCTGCATTGTCGAGTACAGAAAAAGATAGGCTGAGAAGCTCGTTGATTTTCTCTGGAGATTCCTTTGTTTCAATGGCCACAAGAAGCTCTTTTGTGACATTTCTGAACCTCGTTTTTACACTCTTGTTCCTCAACCTTCTGATCTTTGTCTGTCTTACTCGTTTTTCAGCGGATTTGATATTCGGCACATCTTTTCCTCCTTCCTGATTTCTTTATCTTCTGCCTTATAAATTAAAAGCTTTTTTCAGTTCGGATACCATGTCTACCCTTTCCCAGGGCAGGTCAACATCTGTACGGCCAAAGTGCCCGTAGGCTGCTGTTTGCCTATATATAGGCCTTCTCAAGTTCAGTTTGTCTATAATCGCAGCTGGTCTGAAATCAAAAAGCTCCTGAACAACCATGGAAAGCTTGTCCAGATCGACTTTTTCCGTCCCATGGGCATCAATCATAAAGGAAACCGGATGAGCCACACCTATGGCATAAGCGAGTTGAAGCGTTACTCTGTCTGCAAGTCCTGCAGCTACTATGTTCTTTGCTGCGTACCTTGCCATGTAGTGAGCTGACCTGTCAACCTTTGTCGGATCCTTGCCACTGAAAGCTCCTCCTCCATGAGGAATCCAGCCACCGTAAGTATCAACGATGATTTTTCTGCCCGTAAGGCCGGTATCCGCTGCGGGTCCACCTTTAACAAATCTTCCGGTGGGATTGACATAAATCTCCATATTCTCATGTGTGAGGCTTTCAGGAATAATCGGCTTTATAACATGTTCAATAACAGCCTCTCTGATCTCCTCACTTGTCATTGTTGGGTCATGTTGGGTAGATACAACAACAGCTGTAACACCAACGGGTTTACCATCTTCGTAAAGCACTGTGACTTGCGTTTTTCCATCAGGTCTGAACCCATTTACAAGCCTTTTCTTTCTCACATCGGATAGCCTTTTTGAGAGCTTATGAGCGAGCACGATGGGAAGTGGCATCATTTCCTCGGTTTCATTGGTAGCATAACCAAACATCATTCCCTGATCCCCAGCCCCGATTTCATCATATCTATCATTACCATCGCTTTTGGCCTCAAGAGATCTATTTACACCAAGCGCTATATCTGGAGATTGCTCGTCTATACTACTGAGTACCGCACAGGTTTCACCATCGAATCCGTATTTCGCTCTCGTGTAGCCTATATCGAGTATAGTATCCCTGACAACCTGAGGGATATCCACGTAAGCTCTTGTACTGACTTCGCCAGCAACCACTGCGACGCCAGTTGCTACAAGTGTTTCGACAGCTACTCTTGAATTCGGATCCTGTTCGAGCATTGCATCGAGAATCGCGTCAGAGATCTGATCCGCAACTTTGTCAGGATGACCTTCTGTGACACTTTCACTGGTAAATAGCCACCTTTTCATCAGCGTGCCTCCTCAATGTTTATTTTAGTATATCTTCATTGTATTCTTCTTCAGATATAAAATTCCCACCTATTATATCAAAGGACAGTGGCTTGAAGCTTCTTGTAAATTCGGCGTAAATTTGTATTTTATTCTGACAATTGCTTCCAATGAACTCCTTGTCAAGCTTATAAGCTCCTTTACCCCCGCCATAATTAACACTTACGTCATAGTATTTTCGCAAATGACTCCTGAAGAGTTCCCCGCATTTGGAACATTTGAAATAGACCACAAGCGTACTCCCTTTATCATAGAAAGGGTTCTTCGTTATATCCTTTTTCTTTTTCTTGAAAAACAACACCGTCACCTCCGCATAACAATGTTGAAAGTCTTTTCTAACGTGTTTCCCCAATGATCTTCCACGACTATTTTTGCGGTTTTTGGCGAGGAGAGGTCCTCTTCATTCCAGTTGTTAACTGTAATCATGGAGAGATTCTCGGAACTCCTTAGCTTGAACCAGTAATCCGATGGTGTGGAGTTCATGTACACCTCGTTGACTTTAGTCGTTTCGTCGATGAAAAAATAATTTTCAAAGTCTATCTGGTAAACCAATTTACCTTCTATCCATAGGGATATTTTCTTGGGGCTTATATAATGCCTGGAAAGCACCCGGGCTCTTACAGCCAGGGGAGAATAAGATGTCATCTCAACCGTTTTTCCGTCAAATTTATATTCTTTGCCACCGGCTTTAATGGCAATTATTTGTATCTCCGTACTCTTTTTTGGAAAGTTGAAATACAAACCGGGATTTAAAAGAACCTTTTCGGATATGTCCCTGATTTCTACATGCAAGTGAGGGGCAACCCCGCCTGTGTCACCACTGTAAGCAACCGTATCTCCCGTTTTAAATGCAATCTCATCCGGGTGAAAACGTGCTTCCACATAGTTTGTGCCGAATTCACTGAGAAGTTTCCTGTAAATCACGTTCAATTTTCTCCCCGCTTCGGTCGTCAAATCCCCCACACTTTCCAGATGGGCAAAAATCACTTTTATCCCATTTTCGTTGTTGAAATAATCTCTAACACCTGGCAGAACCAACGTCAGCCTTGTCCCATAAACAGGGTCGTTAACCACAAGTGACGCAACATAACTATTCGCGGGCGAAAGAACCTCGGCACCTGTTTTCCCTGCGGTTGAAAGATCCATTCCTTTATGAAAATGTGCCGGGTTGTCCTGAGATTTATATTGTCTGTATTCCCCAAAATAACCTGTTATTTCCAGAGGTATATCCAGAGGATTTCTTAGATATGTTTCACCAAGAGCGATTATAGATATGACGATAAAAAGGAACACTAACGTTCTCTTCATTTTCTGCCAGCCTCCTTTAGCTTGTTTAGAAGCCGTCGGTTTGTCACGCTGTCTGTAATATATTCAACTTCTATAAAATCCTCCCCGAATTTTTCAGAGAGAATTTCGAGCTTCTCCCTGACTTTCAAGACTTCTTTATACTCGTCAAAATTTATACGTAACGAGTGCCTCTTTCTCACTGTATTTAGCACTTCATCGATTTTAAGCTTTAGCTCATCCAAGTTTATATTTTTAAGCGCGCTAACGAGAACTGCTTCAGGATATTTACTTTCCAGGGTTCGAATCCTTTCATTGGTGCACCTGTCGATTTTGTTAAAGACCAGTATTCTGGGAATTTCACCTGCTTTGATTTTAGCCAATGTTTCATCGATTACCCTCAAACGAGCTTCCTCATTGGGCATTGAAGCATCCACAACAAGCAAAAGAAAGTCGGCATAGCTAATCTCTTCAAGTGTAGACTTAAATGATTCCACCAGTTGATGGGGCAATTCTCTGATAAAACCGACGGTGTCGATAAACAAGACTTCCCTGCCGCTGGGTACTTTGCTCTTTCTAATACGTGTATCAAGCGTAGAAAACAATTTGTCTTCAACAAGAACATCCGAACTGCAAATTTCATTCAGAAGAGATGATTTCCCGGCATTGGTATAACCCACCAAGGCAATTAAAGGCAGTCCGGCCCTTTGCCGCTTTTTCCTCATAATCTCCCTCTCGAGCTGCAACTTTTTGAGTTCTCTCTTTAGGAAGGCCATTCTTTGCAGTGCCTTTCTCCTGTCCAGCTCGAGCCTTTTTTCTCCGGGACCCCTTGTACCTATACCACCACCGGGATTCGATAGTTCACTACCCTTACCTTTGAAAAATGGAAGCTCGTATCTGAGCCTTGCCAGTTCGACTTCCAATTTTCCCTCCAGGGTGGAGGCATGCTTTTCAAAGATCTCAAGTATCAGCTGCGTTCTGTCGATTATTTCAGTTCCAAGTTCACGGATGAGACTTTTTCTCTGGGAAGGTGTAATGTTATGTCTGATAAGGATAATAGCAGGATTATATACCTGAACTAAGCGCTTGAGTTCTATGAGCTTTCCGGTTCCCAGATAATGTTTTGGATTTGGTGCATCTAAATTCTGGCTTAGCGAATCCAGCACATCATACCCAACTGTACTTGCGAGTTGCTCCAGCTCAGAAATGATTTCATTCTTGATTTCCTGCTCCTGCCTGCTAAAGACGCAGGCAAGTATCGCTTTTTTAATTTGTCTATTCCCCTCTCTTTTGCTGTTGCTGTGGTGTCAGTTTCACATATTTCGATGGGACAAGCATCTTGATGGCATGCTTGTAGACAAGTGTCTGCTCTTGCTCGTCCTCAAGGAGAACTGTAAAATTGTCAAAGGAACGAACCAGGCCTTTGGTCTGAAATCCTCCTTCAAGGTAAACCTTCACTTCAATTCTGTTAATTCTTAGCAGGTTCAAAAAACGATCCTGAAGATTAAATTTTTCAGCCACTTTTACCCCCCCAAGCTAAAATGATTTTCTTGCTTATTATATCA
>NZ_CEYIHJ010000013.1:0-10460 GCF_982836095.1 Kosmotoga sp. | reverse complement strand
TGAAACCCAATTCTTCAAGGTCTAACCAACAGACTCCCCGATACCTTCGGAACCATATAATCTGCCTGCGTGCATACCGGCGAGTATTTCTCTTGATTAACTCCACGGCTCTCTCTAAAGAACAAGTCCCCTTTATATATTTGATCAGTTCTGCATAACCTATTGTTTGCAAGGCATTTAAATCTTCTGTAAAACCCATATCCAACAATTTTTTTGTTTCATCGACCAGACCGGCTTCAATCATTTTATCCACCCGTGTTTCTATACGCCGATGCAGAGAAAGCCGCCCCCTATTTAGTATTATAACAGCGTATTCCTCAGAAATATCAGAGTTTTTTTGAATCGAACTCAAACTAGTGCCCGTGGTAAAAAAAACCTCAAGGTATCTTATCGTTCGCTTTAAATCATTGGGATGTATTTTTTCATATGCAACTTGATCAACCCTTTCAAGTATCCTTCTCAGTGACCCCGGAGCATTTTCTTCAATGGTCTTCAGCGCATTACGCACCACCTCATTGCGAGGTGCGCCTTCAACAAAGCCCCTTAAAAGAGCATCAGCATACAGCCCGGTTCCACCAGCCAGCACAGGGATTTTCCCCCGAGCCACGACGTTTGTGATGAGCTTTTTTGCGTCTTTACTGAACCGATAGGCATCATAGCTTTCATCAGGGTCAACAATATCAATCAAGTGATGCGGAAGCTTTTCGCGTTCCTCTTTTGAGGGCTTTGCGGTGCCTATGTCCATATGTCTATAAATTTGCCTGGAATCAACCGAGACAACTTCAATAGGCAACCGTTCTGATATCGCCAGTAAAATTTCTGTCTTTCCCACAGCTGTGGGACCTAAAATCATCATAATAGCCATTACTTTTTTATTACCCCGTATATCACGCCGCTGCTCTTGCTGCCGTCTACATACGAAAATTCGATAAATTCTCCGAGTTTTTCAAAGAAACTGTCTGTAATGCGCGATTTCAACACCACTTTTTTTCTTGAAACTCTTATCATTTCCTGTACATCCTCTAATGTGATAGGTTCATAGACGGCAAAAGGCCTCAAAGGGTTCAACGAGCTCGAACTGTACTGAGGCACCTCGAACATGGGATCACAATAAACAATATCAAAGCTTTCATCGGCTGAATCTCTTAGAAAATGCTTCATGTCCTGATTCAATAATGTTATCCTGGATGCGGCTTCTTTCATCCACGGATACTGAAAGGGATAATGCTCGAGCCCGTGTTTCACCACTCTGTAAACATGCACTGAAGCCTCCAGACCTATGACTTCACCGGATTTTAAAAAATGAGACATGAGTAGGGCTTCACTGCCAAGTCCAAAGGTCGCATCCAAAATCCTTTCCTCTCCCGTTAGCCCCAGATTTTCTATCAAGTGGTCTCTTTGCCCTTCACGGTAGTTTTTCAAACGCAATTTCGCCATTGAAGGGTGGAAAAAGAACTTCGAATTATCATAGAGAATGTACAATTGCTCATTTCTATCGAGCACATAGTAAAAATCCAGATCTAATTTTCCCTCTTTTTTCAATTCTACGAGTTTGCGCCTTGAGATGTAAGGCACCTTATATTCAACAGCAATCTTTTGGGCCTTTATAGCGAGCTCATTTGTGGGTTTATGTGATGTTGTAACCGCGTATTTCATTTTTCCTCCTGATGTAATTCAAGCAGTTTTTTTAGCGCTTCCAGCTCTTGTTGGCGAGACTCAAGCTTTTTTTCTAACTCTTTATAGCGCTTCTCAACTTCCTCAAGCCGCTTCTCAGCGGCTTTGTAATTAGTGTATGCCCTGTAATTTGTCAGTCCAAGAACTATTAGAAAAAAAATCGTAAAGATAAAGAATATGAAATGGCTCTGGCGCTTCTTGCCCACTATTTTAACCCACTCCTAGCAATACCCGCAATGAAGTATTTCTGCGTAAACAGGAATAACATTACAACTGGAACGATAGAAAAAGTCGCAGCAGCCATCAAGAGATTATACTCAGTTCCCGTCGCGCTACTGAAGTTTTGTAAACCCACAGGCAGCGTTCTGTACTCCGGGCTCTTGGTTACTATCAAGACCCACAGGAACGAATTCCAGCTTCCCACAAATTTGAGAAGAGCCCCTGTTATCACTGCTGGCTTTGAAAGAGGTACCATGACCCTCCAGAGGAATTTCCACTTGGACAAGCCATCGATTTTTGCGGCATCGTAGAGTTCATCAGGGATGGTCATGAAATGCTGCCTGAGCAAGAAAATGGCAAATACGCTTACAACCCATGGGACTATAAGGGCATAATACGTATCTATCCATCCAAAAACCGTTAATGTTATGAAATTTGGTACCAAAAGGACCTCACCTGGAACCATCATGGTAGCCAGAAAGATGGTGAACATGAAGTTCTTGCCGAAAAATTCCATTTTGGCAAAAGCGAAAGCGGCCATAGCGGCGAAAATTATCTCAAGGAAGGTTGTTACTATGGCAACGAAAACCGTGTTCAAATAATAACGCCCGAAAGGCGCGGCGTTCCAGGCATCAACATAGTTCTGCCAGAAATTGGCGAATGTCTCGGTGAGGGTAAATTCAGCTCTTCCATATACCATATCATCTTTGAACCAAACAGCGGGGATATCGTTAAATACAATTTCAAAGGACTTTCTTCCGGATTTCGTTGCTCTTCCCCGGTAGAAAACCTTCGCTATCTGCGGGGGCTTTTTTGTGAGATCTAGCTCGCTGAAAATATCCGAATGGAGCTTTGAAAAAACGCCAATCCAATTGGTTTCAGTCCATCGCCTTCTTATAAGGGAGGAAAAATCGCTTCCTTCTATTTTCTCTGCATACCTGTCGAGATACGCAAGCACCGCTCCGAAAAGAGCACTTTGCCCGCTTTTTGAGCCCGCCGCTTTCATCACTTCTTTGAATTCCTGGTAACCGAACTCTCCTTCCATGAATCTCTTAATTTCGTCGTTGAATTTTTCATCGTCAACGATTATCATAGCTGTTTTCAACAAATTTATAGCCTCTGTTATCTTATCAAAGACCTCGTTGGTGAGTTCAGAAAAATGCGCTTTTAACTCTTCTTTGAAATTGCTATCGAGGTAAGAAATCAAAATTTTCAACGCGTCCCTCACATTTTTCTTTGTGATTGAAGTTTTTAGGTAAGCTTTCAAGTTTTCCGGTACGTTCCATTCGTCAATAGCCTCCATGAGCAATGAATGCACTTCGGCATCAGACCTTATCTCGCCAACGATGTAAGCATCAGGCAAAGGGGTATCCTGTGCGTTGAGATAGAACTTTTTCACCTCAAGGTAGTCCTCTAAAAGCACTTTCCAGCGCATGAGATCGTCCATGAGCCCGTTAAAACTGGTTTTGAAGCGATTAAACATTACCAGAAGAAACCTATCGGAGCTGGGCACCATTTCGTCAAGTGCTTGATAAATACCTGATTTTTGGAGTTCAAAGTCGTTTTTCATTTTTGCTATTTTGGAAACGATGGCAGACACTTCTTCAGGTTCAGGAACTCTTTTTTCACCTACACGATAGTTCGAAAGATCGGTAGCGAAGCTGGTAAGTTCGTTAGTTATCGGTTGAAAGAGTTCAATGGCCTTTCTCACTATATCCTCTTTCAGTTTCTTTTGAGCTTCAGAATCTGTGGGAAGCACTTTAAAAGAAGAAGTGATTACTGTCTCAGCCTTTTTTATGGTCAGACGTGTAGTTGTTTCAACGGAAGTGGTTAGGACGACCCTCCTCGCAAATCCATCATCCCCAAATTCCGCAATATTCAAGAAACCATCCAGGAAACCCGCAACATCATCCAAAGGAATGGATTCCATTTTCTTCGCTATTACAGAGGGGTAATCGTGAAGGTGTGCATTTACCTCGCTTGTAAGTCCTGCAAATTTCTCGGCATCGACTTTTTCAGGAAAATCCGCCGGGTTTCCGTTTTCATCCAGCAATCCAAGGGTGATAGTACCTCTTCTGATATAATCATCGTCAAGCATTACGATAAGCGTATCTTTTCCCGCCTTACTGCCTATAAGTGAGGCGAAATTCTTGAATTCATCAAGGCTGAGTGAGGAAAGGTCAACACCACTGCCAGCAGACTGGTAACGAATCTTCGTCTTGAATTCCACGCTCGAACGGGCGTTTTTTGTTGTCCATTTCGGTGGCCAGCTTGAAACTTCACTGGAGGCCTTAAAAGATGTATCGACCATCCATGCAAAGGGCAGCAGCATCATGAGTGCCCCGCCTACAATCAGCAAATATATGAATACCTGCGTTAAAGTCTTTGAAGAAGTATTTTTCATTCTCCCACCTCAGCTCTCATAATGAACCCGTTTTTTGCCTAACCGGAACTGTATGAAAGTTAGCAGAAGTATTATTAAAAAGAGCATATACGCAGCCGCACTGGCTACACCCATCCTCTGTTCATCGTAAAACTTCTGGAAAACGTAATAAACCAGTGTCAATCCACTTTTGTTCACGGGCCCGGGCAATCCCTGATAAAGAATAAAGATCTGTGAAAAGATCTTAAAAGATCCTATCATTGTAATTATCATGATGAAGAAGGTTGTAGGAGAAAGTAAGGGCCAGGTGATGTATTTGAACTTTTGCCAGCTATTGGCGCCATCGACGTCGGCTGCCTCATAATAAGAGCGGTCTATATTTTGCAAGCCCGCAAGGAAGATCACCGTTGTGTATCCCAAATGCTGCCATACTGAGACAATGGCAATTGTTGGAATTGTCCATCTCTCTTCTTTGAGCCAGGCGATTTTGTTTATGTCAAACCAGGACAGAAAATAGTTTAGCAATCCAAATTGGTCATTGAACATCCATTGCCACACCAGAGAAACGGCAACAACCGAAGTAACAAAGGGAATGAAATAGGCTGTCCTGAAAAGATTTTTGAATCTGATGTTTCGGTTCAGCAAGAGAGCAATGATTAAAGCAAGAGCAATCTGCGTTGGGACAGATAAGATAACATAATAGACGGTGTTGTAAATGGCTTTGAGAAAATCTGAGCTTTCCTTGGCGAGCTTAAAATAGCTGATCAGCTCATCACCGGATTTCGACAGCCAGAAGGCAACGACAAGGTAGAAAACTATAAACAATATCAATGTCGTCCAGCTTCTCGACCGCATCATAGCTATATGGTTATCCCTCTTGTAACGCCTTATGACGTAAAGGAAATAACCTATAAATACAAGTGACAGCACCAACCAAGATATAGAAAACCCCGGATTAGCCATTTTCACCACGTAGAACAATATGAAGAATACAAGCGATATTGTATAAAACAGTGAGAATTTTCTTTCTGGCCGGGAGTATTTCGTCATGCCAGCGGTAACATAAAATACGAGCCTGACAAAAAGCAATGCGCCAAGAGCATAAACCACTGTGTTGACGAAGGCATAGAAGAAATTCAGGCTAACAGGGTAAGACATTCTGAACAATTCCTTGTAATTTCCCAGCCCGATAAAGTATTTCTCCGCGCTGGTATAATCCCACTTGAAAAAACTAAGTACCAGCGAAAACCCTATGGGCCAAAAAACAAAGACTCCAAGCACAGCGATGGAAGGCAACAAAAACAGATAGGCTTGCAGGGTTTCTCGCCAGTATTTCTTGGAGTACTTGGTATATGCCATTTTAAACCCTCCCGGAAATCCAAAATAAACGTTACTTAAAATACCTGAGCGTTTTCAAAAGCCGTACATTTTCTTTCACATCATGAACTCTCAAGATATCGACTCCCCTGAAAAAGCAATAAGCGGAAACCGCGAGCGTTCCTTCTAAACGTTCTTCAGGTGGGAGGTCTAAAATATTTCCAATAAAGCTCTTTCGTGAGTGGCCAATCAGCACCGGAAAGCCTGCTGATTTGAACACTCCGATGTTTTTAAGCAATTCAATGTTATCTTCGAAGCGCTTACCAAAGCCTATTCCGGGATCCAACACCAAACTATGGGAATCGATACCCCGTTTTAAGGCGGCTCTTATCCTATCGAGCAAAAAGGAATTGACTTCATCTACCACATCTTCATAATAAGGGGCTTTTTGCATCGTCTTAGGAGTGCCTTTCATGTGCATAATCACAATAGCGGCACCAGATTCAGCAGCCAGATCCAGCATGTTTTCATCTCTGAACCCCGTTATATCATTGATTATATCAGCTCCTGCTTCCAACGCTTTCTTCGCGGTTTCTGGGTGGTAGGTATCCACAGAAATAAAAATCTGAGGATTAATCTCTCTAATAGCTTCAATAACCGGAACTACCCTATCAATTTCCTCTTCAACAGGAACAGGGTCAGCACCAGGACGAGAAGATTCACCACCGATATCAACAATGTCCGCCCCCGAGGAGCACATTTCAAGCCCAAGGGTTATCGCTTGCTCGATACCGCCAGCACGACTGTTCGCATAGAAAGAGTCTGGAGTCACGTTTACAACTCCCATTATAGCAATATCCTTTTCCAACACCCTTCCCCGTGCTATGAGCTTCACTTGATCACCTCATCTTCTTGAGAGTATCGATAAAAGCTTTAAACAAAGGGTGGGGATTCCCCACTTTTGATTTCAGTTCCGGATGGTATTGTACCCCAATGAAAAAGGGGTGGTTCTCCAATTCAACAGCTTCTACAAAGTCGGCTTTCGCAGATATGACCAGCTTCTCTTCAGCAGTTTTTTCTTCGGGTAAGGTAAAGAGCTGTTTAAACATTTCATAATTGACTTCATACCTATGCCTGTGCCTTTCGGAAATCACTTCTTGTCCATATATTTCATACAGTCTCGTGTTTTTGAACACAGGGGTTTTCTGCGCTCCCAACCTCATGGTACCTCCAAGGTGTAGAATTTCTTTTTGGGCCTCCATAAGATCAATTACCGGGTAAGGTGTATCGGGGTCGAATTCCGTTGAATTGGCGCCTTCAAGCCCGGCAACATGCCTTGCATATTCTATTACCATAAGCTGCATTCCAAGGCATAACCCCAATGTTGGAATTTTATGTTCCCTGGCGTATTTTATCGCTCTTATCTTGCCCTCTATACCTCTCTTCCCAAAACCTCCAGGGATTATAATGCCATCATAGCTGGAAATAAAATATCCCAGCTCTTCGTCCGTCATTTCTTCCAGATTCTGAGCATCCAGAACTTCCGGTTTTTCCGCGCTGCACAGTAAAATGCTTTCAATAAGGCTCTTGTATGCGTCGTCCGTGCCAAGGTATTTCCCCACAATACCTATTTTCAACGGGTTAAAGCTTCTTGGGTAATCCCAATGAAATTCACCTGTAAGCGACAGATTAAGCGCTTTTGCAATTTTTTCGTGTATGCCAAGTGTGTAGAGTTTGTAGGGCACCTCATAAACGTTGCTCATGTCTGGGAGATTAAAAACCATCTCCTGGGGTACACCACCAAAGAGTGCGACTTTTTTCAAATCAGTGTTTGTAATCGAGGACTCGGATCTTATGGCAATCATATCGGGGTGTATGCCTATCTTTCTCAAAAGTTGTACGGATTGTTGTGAAGGTTTTGTTTTAAATTCATTTGTTGCCTTGAGATAGGGTACATAGGTAACGTGAATGAAAAAGAAATGCTCCCTGCCCAATTCAAAAGCCAGCTCCCTCACAGCTTCAAGGAATATTTCTCCTTCTATATCACCCACGGTTCCACCTATTTCAATCATAATAACTTGACCTTCAACGGATAGTATCCTTTCTTTTATTTCCGCGGTGACATGCGGGACCATCTGAACTGTTCCACCCAGATAGCGGCCTTCTCTCTCTTTGTCGATAACGGCTTTGTACACCTGTCCTGCTGTCATGTTATTAATTCTTTTCATGTTAGTTCCCAAAAATCTCTCATAGTGTCCAAGGTCAAGATCGGCTTCATAGCCATCTTCTGTTACGAATACTTCCCCATGCTGGTTGGGATTCATCGTGCCAGCATCTACATTGAGGTAAGGGTCTATCTTAAGAGCGTTTATTTGTATACCGCTTTCCTTAAGAACCCTGGCAACAGAAGCTGAAATAATTCCTTTTCCAATACCACTTAGCACACCGCCAGTAACTACAATGTACTTTTTAGTCATTCGCATCCCTCTCTATTCCAAGGATTTTTTTCACCCGTTTAATGTCCTGCGCATGTTCTTCATTTCCACCTGGTGTTTCGAGTATCAAAGGTCTTTTTAGGATTTCATCACTGGAGAGAAAGGCCGCAAATCCTTCTTCGCCAATATATCCATCACCGATTCTCTCGTGCCTGTCTTTTGCTGCCCCGAGGGGGTATTTTGAATCGTTGAGATGAATCATTTTGAGTTTTTCGAGGCCAAGCCAGTGATCAATTTCAGCGAGAAGTTTCTCGACCATTTCTCGCGAACGAATATCATAGCCACTATCAAAACCGTGGCAGGTATCATAGGTTATTCCTATCCGGTCAGCATAAGATGTTCTTTTTATTATCATTTTCAACTCTTCAATGCGGCTTCCGATGTTTCCACCCTTTGGTGCTACGTTCTCTAACAGGAGAACTACTTCTGTATCACCAATTGATGAAAGAACCTCGTCTATCCCCCTGGCTATTCGGTCAATACCGGTTTCAAGGCCTGTCCCAAGATGGCTACCAGGGTGAAAATTCAGGTATTTTAACCCAAGCATTTCGGTGATTGTTATTTCCAGCTTTAACAGTTCAATGGATTTATATCTAACTTCTTCCTTTGGACTGGCAAGGTTTATCAGATATCCGGAGTGCACCAAAGCATCTTCAGAACACAATTTTGTTTTTATCATCGCATCTTTGAACAGCTCAATTTTTCTCTCTTCAGGTAATTTTGCTCTCCACATCGACGGACTATGAGGAAAAATCTGAAAGCAATTTCCACCAATACCCAGTGTTTCCACGGGGACACGGTGATATCCCTTCGATGTGCTCATATGCGCTCCGATTTTCAGCATATTCCTTCCTCCTGAATCATTTCCCTTCGTCTTCACCGATCTTCAACAATGCCAAAAAGGCCGTCTGCGGAATGTTAACCCTGCCAATTTCTCTCATTCTCTTCTTTCCTTCGCGCTGTTTTTCCAGTAGTTTCATCTTCCTCGTTATGTCACCACCATAGCATTTTGCAAGGACGTCTTTCCTCAATGCCTTTATGTCACTTCGGGCTATTATACGCCCACCGGATTTCGCTTGAATGGGTATCTGGAATTGATGCTGGGGAATGAGATCTTTGAGCTTTTCAACAACTCGCCGGGCAACGGGGTATTCTTTGCTCCGATGCACGATGAAAGAAAGTGCATCCACCGTTTCGCGGTTCACCAGTATTGTGACTTTAACCACATCTGAAACCCGGTATCCCGTTATCTCATAATCCATGGACGCATAACCCCTTGAAATGGCTTTGAGCTTATCAAAAAAGTCGAACATTATTTCCGCCAGCGGGGCCTCAAATTTGAGAACAACCCGGTTCTTTCCGGCATTTTCCACCTCTTTGAATTCTCCACGCTTTTCAGAGGTGATGAATCCAATGAGGTTACCCATGTACTCAGAGGGTGTGATTATGCTCAAATTCACAAAAGGTTCCTGAATTTCTTCAATCTGAGATTCATCGGGGAATTTCGCTGGATTTGTGATATCCATAAATTCACCGTTTTTTAGCTTCACTTTATAAACGACATTAGGTGCCGTTAATATGCATGCTATCTCAAACTCCCGTTCCAGCCTTTCTCTTACAACTTCCATGTGAAGCAGGCCCAGAAAACCAACTCGAAAGCCAAAGCCCAGTGCCGGGGAATTTTCTGGCTCAAAAACAAGAGCGGCATCATTCAGCTTCAGCTTTTCAATGGCTTTCCTGAGTTCTTCGTAATATTCCGGCAATCCCGGGAACAATCCTGCATAAACCATGGGCTTTATCTCCTTGAACCCGGGCAATGGGGAAGAAACAGGATTCGTTGCAGAAGTTATGGTATCACCGATCTTCGCGCTGTCAACATTCTTTATGCCAGCGATAAGGTATCCGACTTCACCAGCCCCAAGATTGCCTGTGGGGATAAGCTCGGGCGCGAAAATACCCACTTCAGTAACCTCGAATTCTTCCCCTGTGCTGAACATCATTATTTTATCTCCTACTTTGATCTCGCCGTCTACCACCCTCGTGTGTATGACGACTCCCCTATATTTATCGTATTCAGCATCAAAAATCAGGGCTTTAAGTGGAGCGTTTAGTGTGCCGGAAGGGGCTGGAATATTGCTTACAATGGCTTCGAGGATTTCAGGAACTCCCTGACCCGTCTTTCCGCTGGCGTAAATACAGTCATCGGCCGTGAACCCGATCAGGTCCTCCAGTTCTGAAACCGTTTCCTCTATATTGGCATTGGGCAAATCTATTTTGTTTATAACCGGGATTATTTCCAGATCGTTGTCAAGGGCAAGGTAGGTATTCGCGAAGGTTTGGGCTTCAACTCCCTGACTTGCATCTACAAGAAG
>NZ_CEYIHJ010000012.1:22652-22947 GCF_982836095.1 Kosmotoga sp. | reverse complement strand
CCCTGTTGTGAACGTAGATCACCTGGCCACCTCGGTTTATCTCCCGCAACACAGCCGTTCTTATCAGCTTTTCATTTTTTGGCCCAACGTAAGTCTCCGCCCCTACCCTACCGACCGGTGGAGTCGCAATAATCGATAGTTCTCTAAGACCAGATAACGCCATATAGAGAGTTCTGGGGATAGGTGTAGCACTCATAGAAAGCAGGTGAACATTATGATAGTTTTCTTTTATCTTTTCTTTTTGTTTTACACCAAACTTATGCTCTTCATCCACAATAACAACACCAAGATTTTT
>NZ_CEYIHJ010000012.1:0-22642 GCF_982836095.1 Kosmotoga sp. | reverse complement strand
CGGAAAAGCAAACATCTGAAAGAAATCAATAATTTTGAGATAATTCTCCTAGACGGTCGTACGCTTACTCTAGAGCATCATAGTGGCATTAGTTTTCAACCTCAACTTCTTGAAGTGCTCCTTCTGCATCACCCCGAAGAGCTGTTCTTCGTCTATTATCACCAAGCCAAGATCGTAAAATCGAACAGAATTTGACAGAAGACTGTGAGTGCCAACAACCACATCTATCGTGCCCTTTTTCAAGGACTTAAGCAGGTGTTCACGCTCTTTTCCGGTGGTGTAACGATCCAACAACTTAACCGAAACCCCCAGAGGTGAGAGCCTGGAATTGAAGCTCTCAAAATGCTGTCTGGCTAATACAGTAGTTGGAACAAGTACCGCAACTTGCTTCCCGGATGCCACTGCCCTAAAAGCCGCACGAATCGCCACTTCTGTCTTTCCAAACCCCGCATCTCCACTTACAAGGCGATCCATCGGCTTAGTTTGAGCAAGGTCATTGAGAACCTCTTCAATGGCTTTGAGCTGATCCTCCGTTTCAACATGTGGGAAGCTGTCTTTGAGCTTTTCTTCCAATTCTGGGTCACCACTGAGGACTATACCACTGGTATTTTCTCTTGCAGCGTACAGGGTAGCAAGTTCTTTGATTCGCCTCCTGATTTCTTTTTCCACCTGCTTTTTCTGTCTAGACCAGCGCTGCCCCTTTAATGAATTCAGCTGAATACCCTCTTCTTGGCCCACATACTTATGAACCCTGTCAACACGTTCTACTGGTACATACAGTTTTGTCCCTTCTCTGTATTCCAGCGTTAAATACTCACGCGTTCCCAAAGAGGACGAAATGGTTTTAACACCTAGATAGCGTCCTATCCCATAATCTTTGTGAACCACAAGATCCCCTGTCTCCAGCTCGGTCCAATCAATAAGGGGAGTGCTCGGTATGAATTCGCGCTTCTTCTTTCGTCTTTCTGGAAGAACGGTTTCCCTTTCCTCGACAGTGGATTTTTCCCAATCCAAAAAGTTGGGTTCCCGATTATCAAGGATGGTGTAATCGTGCAGTTTGAAAAAATATTCAGGGGTTAATCCAGCAAATCTCTTGTATAAAAACTTCTCAACTGGCTTTTCTTCAAGCATTTCCAGGACTTCCCTTTCAAGCCTTGAAAATTCATCAACCGCTTTATCGGGTTCTATGAAGATGAACGCAGTCTCTTTTGGCAAATAATCCGTAAGAATACTCTGAGATTTGTAGAACATACCGGATATCGTGTCGAGGTTGCAACTATCGTCGAGCTTAAAGGTGGCTTTCGCACTCATCTGCTTTTCCGCATAGGAAACCCTATCCATCGCTAATTTCAAATGCTCTTCCAATGTTAGGGCTTCGGCTCCAGGAACGAATTCGAAACTATCCAACCGTTCGATACTTCGTTGGGTTCCGGGATCAAACCGCCTGATAGATTCGATTTTATTGTCAAAGGTCTCTATTCTAACCGGATTATCATCACCAGGAACAAAAATGTCAATTATTCCGCCTTTAATGGAAAACTGGGCAGGTTCAGTTACGCTAAAAACCCTCTCGTAACCAAAAGCCTTTAGAATAGAGTGGTTCAATTTGAACTCCTTACCCGGGCTCAGTAAAAATAGACTCTTTCTGAAGAGATCTGGGGGCATTGTTTTTCTCAGGAAAGAGTGCATAGTAGTGGCAATAGTGGGTTCCTCTCCCTTTATAAGTTTTCTTAAAAGCCTGAGCCTGGTGCTTCTCACTGTATAAGAAGTGTTGATCTCTTCAAAAGGGAAAACATCATGAGATGGAAAGGGATCAACAGAAATCCCTTCCGAGAATCTCTCCAGCATTCGGATGAGCATTTTTTCAGTCGGAAAAATAATCACTGCGGGTTTTTCTAGCTTTCCTATGTTAACGCCTAACCAATTTATGGGATCTTTTGTGTATATCAATTTTTTTGGCATGTTTTTCTCCTCACTTGTACCTTCGAATTTTATCATCCTTTTTAGAAAAAACAATCTCCATTTTCTTAAAATGACAGCATAAACATCGAGTGGTATAATATGTTTGCCGGGGGAGCCTTTTCGGCTGAGAGTGCGTACGGCGCAGACCCCTTGAACCTGATCCGGGTAATACCGGCGAAGGAAGGCTGAGGTTGCGCCGTCCCTTGGACGGTTTTTTTTTGGAGGTGTTGATTATGAAAAGGCTTTTTGTTATGCTGTTTCTCGTCTTTTCCCTTTGCCTATTGGCGGAGGAATTGATTGTTTATACTTACGACAGTCTTCTCCCCTTTGCAAGGGAAGCTTTTCCGATCTTTGAAAAGGAAACAGGAGTACAAGTGCAGGTTAAAACCTTTGGAGATGCTGGAGCATTGCTGGCAAAGCTGATCTCTGAAAAGGGAAAAGCAGATGTAGATGTTGTAATTGGAATCGATAATCTTCTGGCCAAAAGAGCTTTTGACGAAGATCTCTTCATCAGTTATCTTCCAGACAACGCCCGATTGATTCGTGATTTAAACCTTATTTTTGACCCTTTGTGGAGACTCACACCCTATGACTACGGTGCCATTGCCTTTATTTACGACAAGAAAGAACTTGGCACGCTCTCACTTTCTTCCATGGATGAACTCACAGCCAAAGCTTTTAAGAAGAACATCATCATTGAGGACCCAAGAACTTCAAGTACAGGGCTGGCATTTCTGATGTGGACCTATGCGCTGTATGGCGATAATTTCCTTGATTTCTGGAAGAGCTTTAAGAATTCTGTGTTGACAATTTCCCTGGGGTGGGATGACGCCTTTGAAAAGTTCGAAGCTGGCGAAGCCCCAATGATGGTGAGTTATGCTACCGATGGAGCTTATTCATACGAATATTACGGTGAAGTTTCTTATGGCACCTTGATCCCTGGGAACAAGGGGTATGTACAGATAGAGGGTGCTGGTATTGTTAAATGGAGCAACAAGAAAGAGCTAGCGAAGAAATTCATCGATTTTCTCATCTCTCCTGAAGCTCAGGAACACATTCCGTTAAATCAATGGATGTTTCCTGTCGTAGAGGTTCAAATGCCCAAGTCTTTTGAGTATGCGCTTGTTCCCAAAGAGATTGTAACGGTCAAAGATGTGGATATAGAAAAGATAATTCATTTGTGGGAAAGTGTCATCTATTGATGCGACGTTCTACACTGGCCTTTTATCTGGCCCTTTTGTTTTTGAGCATTTTCGTTGTTTTACCACTTATAATAGCCTTTGGCACAGGTGATCTCGATACATTCATTGATGTCCTGAAGACTCCCTCGGTCTTGAGCATTTTAAGGTTTACATTGTTGCAGGCTGTTATAAGCACTTTTCTGGCATTCGCGGCAGGTTTGCCTGCCGCATATTATTACTCAAGGCACAACGATGGCCTGAGCTCACTTTTGTATTACACCACCTACATTCCCTTCTTCTTACCGGGGATTTCAATGGTTGTGGGTTTTCTGGTGTTGTTGGGGAGATATGGCTTAATAAATAATTTCATAGCCGCAGTTGGCTTGGAGCGCCAGCAGTTTTTATACAGCTTTGGCGCAATTTTACTTGGACACACCTTCTACAATTCGCCCATCACTCTGAGGATTGTGGGAAATGCACTCAAAAACCTTCCCGCAGAAATAATTGAAGCCGGTAGAGTCGATGGGAGTTCAAGGCTCAGGCTCTTTTGGTCTTTGGAATTACCACTAATAGTACCGGCAATTTTGAGTTCACTGATCCTAACCTTTTCTTATTGTTTCACATCCTTTGCCGTGGTGCTTATACTCGGGGGTTCGCAATATGCAACCTTGGAAGTTGCCATCTACATGTATCTAAAACTACTGGCTAGACCAGAAATTGCCATGGGTTTAGCTCTAGTTCAGTTCGTTTTCATTTTTGCTTTCGGTCTTTTCGGAACATTTTTTGAATCCAGGATATCACTACCGACTGGAAGCAGAATGAGTTACAAGAAAAGCTGGTTTTTCCTGGTCGCATTACTCTATTTGATTTTCGAATGGCTTCCAGTCTTCAGCGGTGTGTTTGGTTCAGTTTACGATTTTAGAAGATCGACTTTTTTCTTCGACAAGATCAGCAGCCTGTTCAGCTTTGAGCAGCTGGAAATCCTTGGCACTTCCATTCTGGCTACTATTTTTCGCTCTCTGATTTTGTCTTTAGTTGCGGCGTTTGTGGCAACGACAATTTCTTTTATCATCAGCTGGAGCGCCCAAAACTCAAAATTCGAAAATATCTCAATCAGGTTGACTTCCCTTGTGTGCATTTCCATCACCCCGGCTATCCTCGCACTGGGATACATTATTGCTTACAAGGCTCTTCCGCCACAGATTAGCATGGTACTGCTGTACACAGTGGTGTCTTTTCCAGTGGTAATAAATCTTTTTCATGCTGAAATGGCGTCTTTCGATTCTGCCATTGTTGAAGCGGCAAAAATCGATGGGGCCAGATTCTGGCAGATACTTAGATATATTGTGGTGCCTGTTCTAAAACCCGCAATTGTTACGGGTTTTGCCATTACTTTTGCCATCGCCATGGGTGAATTCAGCGGATCGCTTATTCTCGGTGGTGATAAAGCTCCTACAATGACTGTGGCTATCTATCGGATGCTCTCAAGCAAACATATACCAGAAGCGAGACTGTTGAGCTCGCTTCTGGTTATCATAGTGCTGATCGTGATTTACGCCATTAATCGTTTGTCAATGGGTTTCAGAAGAAAGATATAAAGCGCAGCAAGCTTTCACAGGGCATTCATCACACATGGGATTCCTGGGTTTGCAAAGCCTTCTCCCAAATTCTACCATGGATCCGTTTATTGGCCCCCACAGCTTCTCATTCAGGATATTCATCAGTTCTCGTTCTGTATCTTCTGGAGAGGAGGTTTTCACCCAGCCAAGTCTGTTACTGATTCGATGCACGTGTGTATCAACAGCCAGAGCGGGAATGCCAAATGAAATATTCAGCACGATATTGGCTGTTTTTCGACCAACACCGGGAAGATCAAGAAGCTTGTGAAGCTCCGAGGGGACCTTCCCCTGATAACGTTCCAGGAGCTGTTTTGCCACCATGATAATGCGCTCCGCCTTTTGCCTGTACATGCCAGCAGGGCGGATGAGCTCGTAAAGTTCCTCAGGATCGGCTTTTGCAATAGACATCGGGTCTTTGTATCTGGCAAACAACCTTCTTGAAGCCTCATCGGTGTTTTCGTCTCGGGTTCTTTGGCTGAGTATGGTACTCACCAAAACTTTGAAAGGATCCTTTTCATTGTGCTTTCTTGGAAAAGCTTCGATTATTTTTCGTGCTATTTCATTTGGTTCACAATGTTTCATCTGGCATCTCCAAAAAAGCTTTATAAGCTCTGTAGGTTTCATAAAGATCGGCTTTCGAAGCTATTTCAAAGGGAGAATGCATCCCTAAAAGTGCAGGTCCAGCATCCAGTACATTCATACCCTTTTCTGCGAAGAATTTGGCTACTGTTCCCCCACCTCCGCGATCTACTTCACCGAGAATTCCTGTTTGCCAGTTCACCGAGGCACCGTTGAGAATTTTCCTGATCTTTGCCACAAACTCAGCTGAAGCCTCGCTTGTTCCACCTTTTCCTCCGCGACCAGTGTATTTTGTGAGAACTATACCATGTCCTAACGGTGGGGCGTTATCTGGATCGTGTGCATCCTCAAACATGGGATTGATGGCCGCGGCAACATCACCCGATAGCATGCTGGATTGCTCAACAGCCATCAAAGAACTCTCCCAGGGGTCATCTAACGATAGAAGGCGCGCTATGCGCAAAATGGCATTCATCCAGAAATAGCTCTTTGCTCCTGTGTTGCCATCGCTTCCAATTTCTTCCTTGTCAAGCAATAACACTCCGGCGGGTTTTGCCAGGTCTTTCGCATCTATCAAGGCGGTAATAGCCGTGTAAGCACATATTCGGTCATCGTGACCGTATGCACCAAGCATAGAGCGATCTATTCCTATTTCCCTGGGTTGAATTGCGGGAACGAGTTGAAGGTCAGCACTGAAAAGATCCTCTTCCTTCAGTCCATACTTTTCATGAATAGATTTCAAGAACGTGTATTTAACGGGATCTTTCTGATCATCTGCCTTATAGGGAATTGAAGCGGCAAGGGCGTTTAGGTCTTTTCCTTTGAAAACTTCTCGAAAATCACCTTTTCGGTTATCCAGATGAGGAAGCAAGTCGCTTATCACAAAAACGGGATCTCCAGGTGCATTACCGATGTTAATGTTTACTTTATCACCGTTTTCCAGCACAACTGTTCCAACGAGTGCAAGGGGGATATTCAGCCATTGATACTTCTTTATCCCGCCGTAATAATGTGTCTTGAGAAAGGCGAGCCCGGATTTTTCCTTTAGCGGTTTGGGCTTTAAGTCAAGCCTTGGCGAATCGATATGGGCTGCGACCATATTCAAGCCTTTTCTGAAGTTGCCGGCTATTTTAAAAGCCAACAGGGCTTTTCCGGATTTTACAAGATAAACCTTGTCACCGGTTTTGATATTTTCTTTTGCCGTCTCGTAATACTCCAGTGGTCTAAAGCCCGCTTTTTTCAGGAGTTCCACGGTTTCTTCCACCGCTAAACGCTCAGTAAGCGATTTTGTAATATAGTCCAGGTAGCCCCTTGAATAGGAATCAATGGTGTTGATGTCTCTCTTTTCCCATACCGAAGTTGTTTTGAAGCTAAGATTTTCCATGCCCTTTTCCCTCCTATTAATGCAAATACCTCTAAAACTATTTTAGCAGAAAACAAAACTCAGCTGTTGTATAATTGCGTTGAACTAATAAAATCATTTATATGTCAAAATAACGTTAGGGTGGTTTTGTGGACGAAAAAAAGCTGGTCGAAGGGTTGAAGAAAAAACAGCTTTGGGCTTATGAAGTGTTGTATGACAGGTACGCTCAGCGCCTTGGAAGTGTTATCAAGTCATATCTTGGGGTGGATGATGTAGATGATGTCATACAGGAAACTTTCATCAAGGTATTCAAAAACATAAAAAAGTTCAAAGGCAAATCAAAGCTTTCGACCTGGCTTTACAGGATTGCTGTGAACATATGCAAAGACACGATTGCCAAAAGAAAAAGACAAAATCATTTGCTCGTTGATTTTCAGGAAAGTGAGGATCAACGCATAAGCGAACCACCAGCACCTAACGATGTTTTCAAAGAGGTCATGGATGAGTTGAGTTTTGAAGAACTGATGGACATAGTCGCAAAATTGTCAGAAGAGGATCGCCTGCTTATTAAGTTGAGGGATATAGAAGGAATGAGTTATGATGAAATCGCAGAGATACTCGAGAAACCTGTTGGAACCGTGAAAAGCAGACTTCACTATGCAAGAAAGAGATTGAGGGAGCTGCTTGAGGAGGTTGAGTACGATGTCTAACCATGAATACGAAAAGGACTCCTTTGACGCGCTCATTGACAGTGTGATTAAAAAGCGTAAGCTTAGCGAGAGTGAAAAGGCTGAACTCAGAAGGTACGCTAAGTTCGTGAAGATATTAAGGGAGAGAACCAGCTATCGCCCCAGTGAATCTACAAAATTAAAGACACTCTCAAAAATACGCCAAAAGAAGTTACTGCCTTATCGTATTGCGCTGGCAACTGTAACTTCTTTTGTTATTTTAATATTGGGTCTGGGCTTTTTCATGGAAAACTCCATTTTGATAACTCCAAAGCCCGTTTTTCTGCTCAACAATGGTGAGTTTGACGCCGCTAGAAGTAGCCTCCTTTCCAATGGGGAACTCAGTTCTGCCCTTTCATCGGCAAACAAAATGTCCTCCGTCGAATCTTCTGTGGCCAATAGCACCAATGGCGATGAGCTGAAGAAGCACCTGGAAACAACCATCGATTTTATTGTAAACAAGGAAGAAAAAAACAACGCAGTTGTTTTGAGCACCAGCTTTTAATTCAGGAGCGTGGAACGAGTGAAGCTAAAACTTTTGGTCATCGTGTTCTTTGGAATATCAGCCGTTGTTTACGCCCTTTCTCTGGATGATGTTGTTAACAACATCATTTCTTCCTCCTATGAAGTCACCAGAATAGTAAGGGAAACGGGGATAAGTTCTTCGATTAGAGTGGAAAGAGTCACCAAAATTGGTTCTTACAAACTGATAAGGATAAACACCCCTTTCAAGAACTATGTGTGGTTGCGTGGTTCCTTTGGCGAATATGTCATAATCAATAACATTGCCTTTGAGCCAGCTATAGACCTTAAAGACCTTGAAGATCAATTCATCGATCTGGTATTGTCAAAGAAATATGACTTACTTCTTTCACTCGACCTGCCGATTGGCTACAAGTTCATCATAAGAAGTGATTTCACAACTTATGAGGCTACTTTCGACGAGCATTTAAAATTGATGAAACTGAGAAAGAGTTATCCCTTCTATTCAATGGAAATAAGCTATCAGGATTATACAGCACTATCCGATAGCAGCTCCGAAGAGCTTTCAAGATATATTTTCGGAGTAAAGAAAGTTAGAGCCCCTCTTAAACTTTCCAAAGAGTATCTGAAAAAACATTTCCAGTGGGTTGCCATGGACTTTTCTTACAATGGACAAACTACCACGTATACACTGTATTTTTATTCAACAGCTTTCGGAAAACTGGCTCTTTACCTTTTGACCGATGCCGAGAATACAGATCTGATAAATACCATCGATGAAATGTGCTCGAATTCACCTGTGTCTTACGCAGTGAGGAAGTTGGGCAATGTCATTGCGATATTGATTGGGCCAAAGACCCTGGAATTATCAGATATAATCGATTCTTTGCTTAAGTTAAAATAAACAAACAATTCACCATGCCGCCCTCAGGGCGGTTTTTTATTCGCTTTTAATAATATTGGTGTATAATCGAGAAATATCAGGAGGTCAATGCTTATGCATGTAAAAGAGGCGATCGATTTACTTAAAAGCAAAGGATACAGGATAACTCCTCAGAGGATTGCTATCTTAAAAGTGCTTGAAAACAACAAAGAACATCCTTCAGCTGAAGATATCTTTTTACAGGCAAGAAAATACAGCACATTTATTTCCTTTGCCAGTATTTACAACATTCTGGATATACTGGAAAAGGAAGGATTGATCAAGAGCATTTTTGGAATCGATGGCATAAAGCATTACGACCCGGACACTTCTTGCCATGCCCATTTTTTTTGCAAAAAATGTGGGCGGCTTTTGGATTTGAAGGACAATTTCATTGAACTATCCCGCTTCAAGGAAAGCCTTTCCAGGTATGATGTGGAAAGTGTTGAGGTAATAGTCACAGGAATTTGCCCTGACTGCAAAAAGGAATTATAACGGAGGTGTTGAAATTCATGGCAGAACCCTTGATCGATTTGCAAAGTGCCTTGGAAGAAATCGATAAGGTATCGGAACTTTCAGCCTTGCAAAACATAAAGGCAAAATATCTGGGTAAGCAGGGAGTTGTCACCAGGCTTTTCAAACAGCTCTCTACAATTCCCCAGGAGGAAAAAAAAGCCTTTGGGCAGATGGTAAACAACCTGAAAAAACAACTCGAATCGAAAATAGCTGAAAAACGCTCCGAGATAGAACGACGAATGCGGGAAGAAAAGGAACAAAAAAACCGTTTTGATATAACGCTTCCCGGTGCTATCAGAGACATGGGAGCGTACCATATTGTTACACAGGTGATGGAAGAAGTGCAGGAATTTTGGCTGAGCATGGGCTTTGAAATAGCTACGGGCCCTGAAGTTGAAGAAGTCTATTACAATTTTGAAGCTCTCAATACACCGGAATGGCATCCGGCAAGAGATATGCATGACACTTTTTACTTCAACTCAAACCGTCTTCTCAGGACTCATACCTCCCCTATACAGATCAGGGTAATGGAGAAGAGAAATCCTCCTCTGGCAATATTCGCTCCTGGAAAATGTTATCGGAAAGATACACCAGATACAACTCATCTGCCCATGTTTCATCAATTTGAAGTGCTGTACGTTGATAGACATGTATCAGTGGGCCATTTGAAAGGAGTTTTGGAAACATTTGTGAAGAGAATATTTGGAAAGGATAGAAAGATCAGGTTAAGGCCAAGCTTCTTCCCTTTTACAGAACCGAGTTTTGAAGTTGACGTTTCCTGTGGTATATGCGGCGGTGCAGGGTGTAGAAGTTGTGGCGGCACTGGCTGGTTAGAGATACTCGGCTCGGGTATAGTTCATCCAAATGTATTCAGAAGTGTAGGATACGACCCCGAAGAATGGTCTGGGTTCGCCCTTGGCATGGGAGTAGAAAGAGTTGTGATGCTGAAACACGATATCGCCGATATCCGTGATTTGCTGAGAAATGACAAAAGATTTCTCAAGAAGTTCATGGGGGTGAACATATGAGAATTTCCGTAGAATGGCTGAATGATTACATAGACCTCACTGATAAAAACGCCCTTGAACTCGCAAATGCATTATCGTTAAGTGGAACAGAGGTAGAAAGCGTTGAATTCCCGTGGAACTATATTGAGGGCGCTTTTACCGGTCGGATAGAATCGGTAGAAGAACATCCTGATGCCGACAATTTAGTAGTTACAAAAGTTAGTGTCGGAGAAAAGCTCTATCAAATAGTAACCGCTGACAAAACGGTAAAAGCCGGTGAATATATAGCGGTGATTCTATCCGGGGGAAAGCTATGGAACCTCGAGATAAAAGACAGAAAATTCAGGGGCATTAACTCTGAGGGTATGTTCATTTCTCTTGAAGAATTGAGGCTCGAAGAAAAGTCCGAGACGGTTTTCAGGTTTGACCACCCGGTGGAAACCGGAAAAGACATACGAGAGACGTTGAAACTGGATTCCGCTGTAATCGAAGTGGAGTTAACCGCAAATAGAGGCGATTGTCTTTCTATGTTCGGTATCGCACGCGAGCTCAAAGCCATTTACCGTAAAGAGATTGAATATCCATCAGCTGAAATTGAAGAAAATCCAAAAGAAAAGATAGACATAAGCATAGAAGAAGGTTGTAAGCGTTACACTGCATTGCTAATGGACAATGTAACCATAAAAGAATCCCCCCTCTGGATGAAAAGGCGTCTGGTTGCGGCAGGATTACGGCCTATAAACAATGTCGTCGATATAACAAACTACGTGATGCTGGAAACCGGTCATCCAATACATGCATTTGATGCTGATCTTATCGGAGGTAACAGAATTATAGTGCGCAAAGCAAAAAGCGGTGAAAAATTAACCCTTCTCGATGGCAAGGAAGTGGAATTGATCGAAAGCGACCTCCTTATCACCAATGGGGAGGAGCCCCTTGCTTTAGCGGGAATAATGGGCGGTATGAAATCAGGCATTTCACCGAATACCAGGAGGGTGCTTTTGGAAGTAGCGGTCTTTGACCCGGTAACGATAAGAAAGACCGCGAGGCGGCTTGGAATAAGTACGGATAGCTCTTACAGGTTTGAGCGCGGTGTTGACCCTTCTGATTCATTTTACGTAATAAAAAGGCTGGCATCACTGATTTCAGAGTTTTCGGGCGCTACTGTTTCCAGCAGGATAACAGATGCCGGCACACCATCCGAGAAAATAAAACTGCATCTCAGGAAATGGTTTGTGGACAAGGTTTTGGGTACGGTTGTTCCTATTGAAGATATTGAAAGCATATTGAGCCATCTTGGGTTCGAACTTGAAGAGGCTGGCGACGGCTGGGAAGTAGAAGTCCCGGCGTACCGTTACGACATAACTCAGGAGATAGATCTTGTAGAAGAAGTTGGACGCATCTATGGATATGAAAAAGTCCCTTCCGTGCTTCCCCGTATTTTACCAAGCCAGGAAAGCATCCCCGTTGAGATAAAAGAAATCAGGAAATTAAAGAGAATTCTAACTGCTTCTGGATACAACGAAGTAATAAACTACAGCTTTTTGAATCCAGAAAAGATAAAGAAAGTCTCCGGGGATTTTGATCCACCGATGCTACAAAATCCCTTGTCTTTAGATTTTTCTGCTATGAGGCCTTCCATGATCTTTGGATTGCTGGAGACAGCATCTTACAACTTCCGCCGGCAAAACAAGGACCTGAAAATCTTCGAAATAGGAAATGTTTTTCAAAATACTGACAAGGTAAATGAACATCTGTCAGTCGCATTGCTCGCAATGGGCAAAGAAAATGCGGAAGATTACACGGATAAAAGAACCCTGAGTCCTTATACTTTCAAAGGAACCATTGAAAGCATACTCCAGCTTTATGGTGTTAAATATAGCTTCGAGCCAGCATCTGAAGACTGGCTGGAAAAACGCGCTGCTGCTGACGTAATCATTAATGGCGAAAAAGTAGGCTACTTTGGCATTTTCAATGCAGAAATCGCTGATAGGGTTTTTGAAGTTAAAGGTCAGGAACTTTTCATCGCTGAATTGAACGTTGATAAACTCATTGAGCTAAAGAAAACCGTGGTTAAGGAAACGATAATTTCGCCTTTTCCGAGAGTTTTCAGGGATCTTTCGTTACTGGTTCCTCATCACTTGAACTTTTCAGAAGTAGAGAAAACCATCACGGAATATGCAGGGAAATACTTAACCTCCGTAAAGGTAATAGACATCTACAAAGGCAAAGGTATTCCCGAAGGTTACAGGAGCATCACCGTAACCCTTACTTTTGAATCTTCTGAAAACACCCTTACCGATGAAAAAGTTTCCAGTGCTATTGAAAACATCATAAGGTCCCTGAAGAATACCGGGGTGAACCTACGTGAGCAGTAATGAAAGCTTATTGAATAGTATTTCAAATAAACTCAGAGAAATCTGGCGGGAACTGGATAGTACCCGCCAGATTCACATAAGAGAGAAATCAGGCTTTAGGGACATTGTAACGAATGTGGACATTTCAATAGAAAGAGAACTGAGAGATTTTCTCACCTCCCTGGTTCCTGGAACAGGGTATTTTGGTGAGGAGATGGAAAAAACCCGGGGAGAGGAATTCTGGATAGTGGATCCCGTTGATGGTACAACGAATTTTTCCAGAAAAAACCCACATTTTGCCACTCAAGTGGCTCTTCATTCAAGGGGGGAAATCGTTCTTGGCGTAGTTTACGATCCTTCAAAAAACGAGTTGTTTACTGCCATACATAATAAAGGAGCTTTTCTGAACGGCGAGAGGATACACGTAAGCGATGTTTCTGAACTTGAAAGGGCCTCGGTTCATACGGGGCTACAATATTCATCCAGTATTGCCTTTGAACGAGTAACACAAAGAATTAAACGAGCTGTTGCAAAATGCAGGGCACTGAGAATAGTGGGAAGCGCCTGTCTGGATCTCTGTTATGTAGCATGTGGAAGAAGCGATATTTACTGGGAAGAATCGCTGCAGCCCTGGGATGTATCTGCTGGAAAACTCATTGTGGAAGAAGCTGGTGGCTATGTAGAGAGCTGTCTGGATGAGCCCTTTGAGCTATTCACGCCAAACATTCTGGCTTCAAACGGCAATGGAGAACTCCTTGAAAGCTTCAAAAATAACGTCCTTAACCTCTAATCTCATGAAACACCGACTGTCATACATATTTTGCCAGGCCATATACTGGTGGATTTTTATAAGAACAATCCTCCGACTATCATGAGAAAAGCAATAGCAATCAACACATATACAAACCAATCGCCATGTTCAGTGTAAAAGCTTCTGTCCGCTCTAGGCAGATAGTGAAAATCGCCAATAACATAGTCTGCCTGCCACTCAGATGCGATGGGCAATCTTTTTAGCACCCTACCGTAGGGATCAACGACAGCAGATATACCCGTGTTTGAAACCTGGATCACATAGCGCCGGTTTTCGACAGCCCGGAGAACTGCCTTCGAAAGGTGTTGTACAAGTCCCGTCCGGAAACTAAACCAGCCATCATTTGTGGATATGAGAATCACATAGCTTCCTGCGTTGACCAAATCACGGGTAACCTCTGTATAATAGGAATCAAAGCAGATTTGAGCCCCAATCCGCTGATCACCAACTTCAAAAACAGTAGGTGTTTCTCCCGGAGAAAAGAAATCCAGGAATCTCATGAATTTGAACAACCCGAATAACTTTGGATAAGGCAAAAACTCGGCAAAAGGGGTCGGCTTCATCTTCGCGTAAAACTCTTCTGAAAAACCATCTGGTCCAAGCAAGCGCAATTGATTGTATTTCTCGCCATCTTCAGCGGTCGGGAACCCGATCAACAAGGTTAGATTCCTCTCTTTTGATAGTTCATGCAGCTTACTACCGATGAAGCTCTTTCGAATATCGTAAAGAAAGCTGGCTTCTGGAAGAACCACAAAGCTACCCTCCGGGACTTTCTCAAGAGTCTTTTCAATTATTTTGTATACTTCCTGGGGGGATTCGTTATATTTTAGCGATTGCGGAATATTCGTTTGGATAGCTGCGATATTTTTGTCGTATAGGGGATTGTCCAGAGGTACCGGCAAAAAATTCTCTATTAACATGTTCAACGCAAAAATCATTGAGAGTGTCGTGAATATAAAAAGGGCCTTGTACTTTCGCCAGTGTTTTATTACATGCCAGCATGGCATTGACAAAAACTACCAGAAATACAAGAAGATAAGGACCTCCAAAAGAAGACAGTTGCAGCAAGCCTTTTTGATTCGTGAAGGCATCAGCAAGGCTGCCACCTGTGAAACCGAGTTGCCCAAGGGACCTTAGCCAATCAAAAAGCGTGAACAGGGAAGCGGTGAACAATGAACTCAAGACTAAAGATTCCGAAAATTTATGTGCATAGAGTTTATACAAAAAACCGAAACCAAGAAAGGAAAATGCCATCAGGACACCCATCAAAAAGAAACTTAGCACTCCTACAAAAGGAGGGAAGGAACTCAACACTTCGGGGACATTAATCGAAAGAACCGGTAATACCCAGTAATGGCAGATCATCAGATAAGCATAGGCAAAGAAAAATGCCTTGAGCGTACCCTTCCACAGCCCTCCTTTTTGTAAGTCTAACAGTAGGGGAATCAGAGCGACCCAGATCAAGCCTCCCCAAAACATGCCCGGCATAGAAAGGGCGGTAAGCAATGCCGAAGACAGAACCCCGATCATCCAATCTCCCCTTTCAGGATTTTCATAACCGCCTCTGCGACACCATGAGAGTCATTGTCCCTTTCGGTTACGTATTTCGCATGCTTTTTAACTTCATCGGGAGCGTTAAACATCGCAATCGGTAGTTTCACTTTTTTCATGACATCGATGTCGTTGAAATTATCCCCGATATAAGCAACCTCTTCTGAGTTAGCTCCGAAATGGTTCATGAGAAAGTCAAGGCTGCTTGCCTTCCTTACATCCGGGCCAAAGAATTCGTAAAAAGCGTGTTCACCGAGCCTGTTGTTCTTTATTATAGAAACGCTGCCATTAAAGTCGAGCCTTCCGATAACTTTTATTATCTTATCTTCCGGACCTTCAAGGGCCACTTCCGGGATGCCCTCGCTTTTGATATGGTAGAGGGGGTTTTCGACAGTCTTTATCCTGAAGCTGTTGTGCTCGTAGTAACTTTTATATGGCGAATCAGGTATAAACTCCATGTACATATCGGGGGATTCGAAAAAATCTCTGAAAACGATGTAAGGCACATTTTCTTCTCGGGCTTTCTCCACTATTTCCCTCGCGTGATTGGCTGATAGGAGCACTGCCCTGAGTACCTCAAGCTTTCCTGATTGCGGTTTTAAGACCAGAGCACCGTTTTGAAAGGAAACAGGGACTTCAAGTCCCAGATGTTCAATGTAATCTCTGGCAGAGATGTAACTCCGGCCGGTGGAAATCGTTACGGCAATGCCAGATTCTATGGCTTTTTTCAAACTTTCCAGGTTCTCAGCGCTTATTTCTTTATTCACGTTTAGCAGAGTACCGTCCAGATCTATGATTATGAGCTTTATCATCTATTCACCTCCAAAACATAATCCACTACCTGAAAGGTTGCAAGTCTCCTGTTCCTCGATTTTATCCACTCAGCACTTATAGGAGCTGTAAATTCCGGTTGTAACCTTCCCTTGAGTATCCAACCTTTCGAAGCTTCGTTGTTGAAAATACCCGGGTTTGCAGAGATGACGAGCTTTATGGGCGCATCAACCCAGTGCACAGTTTCAATGATACCAGTTTTTTTCAGAGCTTTGGTAATAGAATTTTTTTTCGCTTCAGGGGGTTCCGGGGATACGTTCACCAAAGCAATGTTTCTGGATAAAGGCCCTATTATCTTCACATTTGCCATCTTATGGGAAAATTCTGCAAGGTGATCCATGAGTATTTCATTTGATATCGCTACTGCCTGTCCATGATAAGAAGGATTTATCATCATCTTCAGCAGGTGCTTTAACTTGCAACCTTCCCTGCTCGGAGCTTCCCCGATTCGCGGCACTTCAATACCAAAATACTCCAGAGCTTCATCTATTTCCTTTTTTGTCCAGTCTCTTATAGGGGCATACAAACGCTCTTTTAGGGCAATTCCAGTTTGTCCCCAGGTGTCAGAAAGATTCGCTCCTGTGGCAATAATGGAAGTGGTTGATTTCAGTACCGCGTTGAACTTGGCAAATTTAGTACACCTATTACAGGAAGGGCCAGCTTTCCATATTTTTTCCTGTTCTTCATAACCGGCGGTGAATTCCAGATCAAGTCCCAATTTCTCCGCAAGCCCAATGACGATCTCAAGTCCCCGGCTATAACTATACGGGCCAAAACAAACATTGAGAAGTTTAACCTTCTCCTTCCCTAACGCTTCTCTCGCAAGAACCGCAACTAAGGTGCTGTCCTTGCCTCCAGAAAAAGCCACTGTCATTTTTTCGCTAGTGGATTTGATCTCTGAAATCACAGAATTTATCCGTTCTTCGATTGTCAAAACTATTCCTCCATTATTCGTCTATATGATTATAAAGAAAAGGGAGTGGCTTTGCCACTCCCTATAGTTTACAACTTTTATTTCAACATTTCTCTCTTTTTCTTTACGAGAAAACTCGCAACGTGGATGCCCTTGGTCCCACGCCCAAAACCGGCGTCCATTCCGCAACTTACGGCTAAATCATTGTTTATCTGGGTTCCTCCTGCAATCAAGATAATTCTATCTCTGATCCCTTTTTCAATAGCCAGCTCGTGAATCTTTTTCATGTTTTCAACGTGAACATCATTGTGGGTTATTATCGTGGAAACCAATATAGCATCAGCTCCGGTTTCAATAGCGGCATCTATGAATTTTTCAGGTGGAATGCTTGTACCCAGATAGGTGTATTTTATACCAAACTTTTCTATGCCGCCGTGTTTGATATCCAGAATTTCCCTAATTCCCACAGAATGTTCATCGTTGCCGGCTGTACCTGCTACTACCTTCATGGGATGTTTTGAAACGAATTCGCTTATTTCCTCTTCGGGTAGTGTTTTAGGCTTCTCAGGCAGTATCAGTTCATCGCGTTTTACTTTGAATGGGATCTTCGCCTTGAGTTCCACATAGGTACCTTCACTTGGATGAAGTGTGGTCTTGCTTATCACCGTTGGTTCCAAAAGCCCAAGTTTCTTGGCAATGGCTATTGCCGCCGCTTCAGCATGTGGTTCGTCGTCGGGTATGGTTATATCGAGCTGTACCCAACCATCCTGCCACCACTCAACCTCGGGTGCGAGAAGCCCTTCTTCACGTTCTTCAATGACTTTTTCCATCCTCAAATAAACGTTGTCCCTTTCATCGAGTTCATCTATGAACTGTATCTTCTCAGGGTTGTGGAAAGTACAGCCACCTATGAGGTCACAGGGTTTTTCGAGGTTTTCCGGCAGGTTGTTGTAGCCAAAATGTTCACAAACAGGTGCAAAATAGTCTGGATCCCTCGCTACAACGCTTCCAGCACCGATACCGCCATCTTTAGGTCTGGCGATTCCATCACCCATCCGTTCGGGGTAATAACCGTTATCAACGAAAAATCCCCTTTCTGCAGCTTCGAAATAGCCACCGATTTCCAGCATTTCTTCCATGAACAGTATGGCACGCATCTTCAACTCTCTTATTTTCGGGCGAACTACTTCTTCGTTGACCTTCAACAGGTCCTTAATCCCATCAAGGGCAAGCAAGGTATGCTTGGCTGTTTCCACGCCCCTTATGGAGTTTATGTGCCAGGGAACATTCCTTCCCTCATCAGGTGTGATTGTGGACTGAAGGTCGGCTTTCGTCAACCTCGAAATCAATGTATCGAGAACATGTATACGTGTGGCGTCAAAAAGATCGGATTCTATGTAACGGGTGTTCATCTGTGCTCTGAATTTGTAATCCTTGAAGAGTTCGCGGACGGTCAAAGCATAGATGAAATTCATTTTGAATTCCGGGGCAGGTGAAACCACCGGTGGAACTGTGGACAAAGCAATGTTTTCTTTCTTCATGCCGGCTTTTACCGAGAAAGCGCAGTTTATCGCGTGCTGTACCAAAAGTTCAGGCATGACTTTCCACGCCATTTTTGCAGATGCGTTGGCGTTATGCGCTCCATCAATCTGTAATATATTCGCCCAGGCCATAATTCTTTTGGCAACAGCGGCATCTACAAAGGAACGTATCGGGTTTATGCCTCTGTAGAGTACGTTGTACTGGGGATCCTGGTGAGCTCCGTTAACGCCTTCTTCGGCGAAGAGAACCGCTATTTCAGGTCCAGCAACACCACTCACATAACTGTGAAAATTTATGGGCCTGCCCACTTCATCTTCGATGATATCCAGTGCTTTTCTGGTTGCCCTTAGCTGTTTTCTGGTTATGGGAATACCGCCTATTCCCTCTGGTGTACCTTCTATGAGCCCATCCATATGGCTTTGCCCCAGGGTACGAATGACCATTATATGGTCAGCACCGTGCCAGGCAGCCATTCTCATTCGCCTTATGTCATCTTCGAACCTTCCTGAAGCTATTTCTGAGGTTATGACAGGGTCCGGTTGCGGGTCTATGTTCCCAAAATAATGAGCGGCTGGTAAGGGGACACTGTTCTTAAGAGGCTCAGAGATCTGGTCGTATTCAAAATGCCCAACTTTGGTGGCTTTGGGAAGCGCTTTTCTCCAGCTCCAGCCCCTTCTCCTTGGGCGGTAATGCTCTAAATCTTTCAGTATTTCCTCTACTCTGAGCTTTTCATTTGGTTTTAATGTCATTCTTTCACCCCCTTGAAGAGCCTTTCAACGATCTCCCAATGCTTTCCAGAGGCCAGTTCCTTACCGGTATCGAGGATGGGCTTTTTCAATTCGGAGGCCACTTTGTAAACAACATGGCCAGCACCCTTCCCCAATAACCCAAGGTCAAAGACTTTTTCCACAATGGCCTTTGCTTCGAGACTATTGAACCCCATCCTGAGTAAGACGGAACGTTCTATTGACGGGCTGGTATGGGTTTTTGAAAGTTCTATCAAAGGATCGACTATCCTTTCAGCGAGTTCCCAGAAATATCTATCAAGCTCTTCATCGGTCATCTTCTGAAGATGCTTGCTTCTTTGTAAAAAATCGTCTTTTCTTGTTTCAGCCATTCTTCAGTACCTCCTTGAACATCTCCATGATTTTATCTTCTCGGAGTCGCAAGTCTGCAGAAATGAATTCCAAATCTTCAGCCGTTAACTCGCGATGGCCTCTTTTTGCGAGTTCCTTCAGATAAGATTTGCGTAATTTGTCAAGTGGTAACTCTCTCGCACGGATTTGTTCGGGTTTTTCTGGAATGACGATCCGCTTTCCGGGTTTATCAAGAGCGAGGGGATCACCTCTGAGGACTTCAACGCCATTTTCAATGGCAAAGGAAAGTTGAGCGCTTGGTAGCTTTCCAGCACCGGTATATTCAGTTTCCTGGACCACTACAATGGCATCCTCTGGTAATTCTCTTGCAAGGCTTATAGCCGCTGTCAACGAGGTGTTTCCGGCGGCCCGCGGTGCCATCCCTCAAGCCGTGCCAGCATTTCCGTGACATAAAAAACCTCCCCCTGGCTTACAAGCAGGTATTTGTCCATGTATCGCAGGGCTCTGGCGGCATTTCTCGGGACATCTGATCTATCCGGATATACCGCAAAGGGGATCCCAAATCCAGTATGGCCAGTTGTAAAGGATTTCCTGTTGAAGTCCTTATCGCTGGCCATATGCAAGCCACTAAGATTTACACTGGCCCCAACAACTTTTGTGTCATGTGCACCAGCTTTACGCAACCCTCTGGCTGTCCCCGTGAGGTTACCACCTCCAGCATGCGTAACGACGACATAGTCCGGGTCTTTTCCAGTAATGCTTCTGCATTGCTTCGAAAGTTCATAACCCAGTGTCTCG
The DNA here is from genome assembly GCF_982836095.1 of Kosmotoga sp. Taxonomy (NCBI): domain Bacteria; kingdom Thermotogati; phylum Thermotogota; class Thermotogae; order Kosmotogales; family Kosmotogaceae; genus Kosmotoga; species Kosmotoga sp. The sequence goes on along the minus strand of NZ_CEYIHJ010000012.1, from coordinate 2,382 downwards.
ACTCCGGCTATTCCATATGGAGTGTACAACGAAGCGTTGAAAAAGCCCGTTTCTTCAAGCAAAAGCAAAAAATAGTAAAAGAGCTCTGGCCCGACGGAGAGCTGGACCACCTCAGCACCATAGGCTTCACATGCCCTTCCCTTTTCCAGTATTTCTGGTTGACCTATGCCACGGCTATCAAAGGTTTCCTGAACGACTATGCACTTCAGCCCTCTCTTAGACGCCTGGGATGCTACCGCAGCGCCATAATTCCCGCTGGTTGCTGCGATGACCCCTTTATAACCCAGTTCTTTTGCTTTATGAACGCTTATTGAAGCCCGCCTATCTTTGAAACTCCCTGAAGGGTTAGCAGCTTCGTCTTTCAGAAATACTCTGGCTCCCTTTCCGGGAGCTGATATATGCCTGATGAGCTTTGTAATATTTTTTAGCTCGATCAAAGGAGTGTTACCAACACCTGTTTCTCGCTGTATTTTTTCGACCTCTTCCAGGGTATATCCAATTTCCTCCATCATTCTTTCGTAATCGAAAGCTATATCAGTTATCCTGTACCTGTCATAATCTATGCCCACCGAGGCCTTCATTATTTCGTTTCGACGCGCCATTACTGCCCTGTATGATCTGTCTTTCATTTTTCTTCACCCTCGTTCAGGGAATCAGCCAGCTGAGAGAATTCCCGGTCGATTTCTGCAAGAACGGGAACGTGCTTTCCAAAATTATGGGTGTACGTTGGCTCAATGGCAATGAGCCTGCCCACAACTTTCCTTCCGGCAACTGTCTCAATACTGACAAGATCGCCCACGCTGGCCTCTTCATCTATGAGATAGCCCTTGACCCTCATCACCAAGGGTACCAATTTGGTGTCCTCTGGCACCTGAGGGGCACGTTCCTCAGGGTTCAGAACAACTTTATGGATCTGAACCCATTGGCCTTTCTTTGCTTTCAAAGCAATCACCCCTTTATTTCTCTGAAGAGAGCACTTGGCACAGGAAGATCTAGCATCGTCAAGAGTCCTGGATCCGCTTCAACAACATGGGGAATCATGTTAGTAGCCACTGCCATCGTTCCCTTTCCACCGGGGATTTCGGGTTTTATACTCATGTGAATATCCGGATCACCGTAGATATCTATGTAGTCGCCCGTTTCAACGTTTTCAGCTTCAGGGTGTATCTGCTGAGGGTGAATGAGTTCAATGACTTTCCTTTTGCCAATATAGCCCCGACCGATGTGCCTGCACCCGGCAACCATCCCGGGTTTTACATGGACAACGGGTGTCTTCCTTTCAGTATTGGAAATGATAGGCTCTCTGACTTCCTCAATTCTTGTCAGTTCCCATCCAAGGGCATCGGCGATCATCCTGATGGATTGTTGGAAGCCTATGTGACCAACGATAGTCCCCTTCTTCAGACCTTCGGCGAATTCTTCGGGGGTTGTTCCAACACCCTGCGTTTCCATAACGGTTTTTCCAAATGGCGAGAGATCGTTAACCCTGCGTGCTTCGATCCTATCAACGTCGAGACATGCACCGCTGAGAGTTACAATGAGCAGGTCCAGGACAAAACCGGGATTGATGCCTGTGCCAAGGATTGACACCCCATTTTTCAAGGCGATGCTGTTGATAATTTCAGACTCTTCCGGATGGGAATAAAAAGGATATGCCATTTCTTCAGCGATTGTAATCATATCCACATGATGCTTGGCAACTATCTTGATTTTTGGCAGGATCTCCTTAACAAAGGAATTCGTTGCTATCACTGCGATATCAGGTTCGGTTTCCTCAATGGCAAGTTCAATATCACTGTAAACTTTGCAACCATATTCCCTATCTCCAATGGCAATTCCCACATCTTTGTCAAACATTTGAGCGTTGCGCTCCACAGCACCGACCAGCCTCAGTTCCTCTTTTCCCACGACATTCTTAGCAATGCCACTTCCCATGGCACCAAGACCCCATACAAGAACTCTGTAAGCCATTCTTTTTCCCTCCTGTATTCATTTTGCACTTCAGTTAAATAATAGCAAAAAAAAGAGCCGTTATCTAACGGCACTATCCTTGAAAGAAGTTGCTAAAATTCCTTTATCGCAAAACTTCCCGAGTATATTAGTTTATGCATAATTACCCACTTGGCAATAACTGTTTTAAACCTCAAAGGCTACTCTATTTACTTCTTCCATGGATGTTATTCCTTCGACAACTTTTAATATACCATCTTCATATAAAGTCATCATACCCGCTTCTCTTGCGGCTCTCTCAATTTCAAAATCGGAAGAGTTCCTCACGATCAGTTTCCGCAGGTTATCATCCACTATCAGCACCTCATGAATCGCAGTTCTTCCTCTGTATCCCGTTCCTCTTGCGTCAACAGAAACAACTATATAACCTTG
>NZ_CEYIHJ010000011.1:22531-24631 GCF_982836095.1 Kosmotoga sp. | reverse complement strand
AAAAATGACGAAAACAAACAAGGTCGGTTTCGTGGGAGGCATCAAATTCCCCCTCATCGAAAGATTCGAATATGGGTATATGGCCGGGGTCAAGATGGCCAACCCCAAGTGTGAAGTCTTGTCTCAATATGCGGAATCCTTTACCGATGCGGCCAAGGGCAAAGCCATTGCCAATAATATGTATCAAAAGGGTGCTGATATAGTCTTCCACGCTTCCGGTGCTTGTGGTAACGGCGTTATCGAAGCAGCTGCTGAAAAAGGTGAAGGCTTCTTTGCCATCGGTGTAGATGCTGACCAGGATTACATGGCCCCTGGAAGAGTTCTCACCAGCTCCATGAAGAGAGTGGATATGGCGTCTTACCAGGCCGTTTTGAGTGTTGCATTAGGCACATTCACACCCGGTCTCCACGTCCTTGGAATTAAGGACGAGGGTGTTGGCATTAGCCCTATGAAATACACCAAGGATATTGTTCCCAAGAGTGTACTCAAGGAACTCGATTTCCTGAAAGAAGAAATCAAAAAGGGCATACTCGTCGTTCCTGATACTCAGGAAGCACTTGACGCTTTTGAAGTCCCTGAAATCACACTTCCTTGATTGAGTTAACGGGGTGCCCCTTTGTGGCACCCCCATTTCCCTTATTGCTAATGATATTAAAGGTCGGGAGGACTCGCTCCCGATTTTTAGTATCGTTGGTGATGGAGGTGAGTCTGTGTCCACATTGAAGTCAGGTACTCCAGACTTTTCCGATTACGCAGTGGCAATGAAGGGAATTGTTAAAAAATTCCCCTCGGTGGTGGCAAATGACAATGTGGATTTTTTTGTAAAAAAAGGCGAAATACATGCCTTGGTTGGAGAAAACGGTGCAGGAAAATCCACGCTTATGAAACAGCTATACGGTCTTTACACACCAGATGATGGAGAAATTTACATCAATGGTAGGAAAGTGCACTTTAAAGGGCCAAAAGATGCTATTGACAACGGCATAGGCATGGTCCATCAGCACTTCATGCTTGTTGACAATCAAACTGTGGCTGAAAACGTTATTCTCGGTTCGGAACCCAGGAAAGGTATTTTTCTGGATTATAACAAAGCCCGGAAAGAAGTTAAGGAACTCTCTGAAAAATTCGGTTTGGCTGTTGATGTTGACGCAAAAATCGAGGACATTCCTGTTGGCATGCAGCAAAGAGTTGAGATTTTAAAAATCCTTTACAGAGGAGCTGAAATACTCATTTTCGATGAGCCAACCGCCGTTTTAACACCGCAGGAAACCGAGGAACTCTTCAATGTAATGAGATTACTCAAGAGTAACGGAAAAACGATCATCTTCATAACACACAAGTTGAATGAGGTCATGGCCATTACCGAAAATGTTACGGTCATGCGGCTTGGCAAAGTAACAGGTAACGTGCTTACTAAAGATACCAATCCTCGGGAAATAGCCACCATGATGGTGGGGCGAGAAGTACTGCTGAGAGTTGAAAAAGAAAAAGCCCATCCTTCTGAACTGGTTCTTGAAATTGAGGACCTATGGGTAAATGATAACAGAGGACTTTATGCAGTACGCGGAGTTTCACTCGAGGTTCGCGCGGGTGAAATAGTCGGCATTGCCGGTGTAGCGGGTAATGGACAGACAGAACTCGTCGAGGCCGTTACTGGCCTGAGAAAGGTTGAAAAGGGCCGTATAGTGCTTTTGGGAAACGAAATGACAAATGCCTCACCTCTGGAATTCAGAGAGTCCGGGCTTACTCACATTCCTGAAGACAGAATAAAAAGGGGCATGATTTCCCAATACCCGGTTTATTACAATTTAATTCTCGGAAAGCACTCTGAAGAACCATTCGCTAAAAACGGCATCTTGGACCTCAATGAAATCAAACAGTATTCTGATAAGCTGGTTGAGCACTTTGACGTCCGACCGCGCGATATAAATATGCTCGCGGGTAATCTCTCTGGAGGGAATCAGCAAAAAATGGTTGTTGCCAGAGAACTCGACGAAACCCCTGTTAAGCCAAAAGTCGTTGTTGTTGCACAACCAACAAGAGGCTTGGACATAGGTGCTATCGAGTTTATACACAAAACAATTATTTCCATGAGGGACC
>NZ_CEYIHJ010000011.1:21093-22521 GCF_982836095.1 Kosmotoga sp. | reverse complement strand
AGGGGATAGGCATCCTTCTCATTTCCATGGAGCTTGATGAAATATTCTCGCTTTCTGATCGTATCCTGGTCTTCTACGAAGGAGAAATAATGGGTGAAGTCACACCTGAAGAAGTCACGAGGGAAGAAATCGGTCTCATGATGGCCGGTCATAAAAAAGCAGAAGTATTGGGTGAACGAGGTGATATAAAATGAATCGAAGCAAAATTTATCCGTTGCTCGTTCCCACTGTGTCAGTTTTAATCGCGCTGGCAGTGGCATCCGTTATCATAGTGATAATCGGTAAGAATCCCATTACGGCTTATGCGGTTATGATCAAAGGAGCCTTTGGGGGCGTTGAACAACTTGCCAACACTATCGTTAAAATGACCCCGCTTGTACTCACGGGATTAGCGGTTGGATTTGGATTTAGAGCAGGCGTCTTCAACATCGGCGCAGAAGGTCAAATGGCCATTGGCGCACTCATCGGTTCCATGGTTGCTATAAATATGGGAGCTGTTCCTTCGATAATCACAATCCCGGTTGTCATAGTCACTGGAATGTTAGGAGGAGCTATCTGGGCTTCAATAGCTGGATTTCTAAAGGCTTTTACTGGAGCTCATGAAGTCATCTCCACAATCATGCTGAACTGGATTGCCGCAAATTTAGCTTCTTTCATGGTTACAGGCCCTCTTGCTGTGGGCTCTGGAACACCAAAAAGTCCTGAAATAGCTGAATCTGCAAAACTTCCGATTATCATGAAAGTTCAGGCCACAGAACTGAGCATAGGCATAATCATCGCTGTGATAGTAGCGATTATCATGCAAATTATCCTGGAACGAACGACGATGGGATATGAACTCAAAGGAGTGGGATTTAATCCCTATGCTGCTGAGTACGGTGGAATCAGCATTAAAAAGAGCATCATCCTTACTATGGCAATAAGTGGCGCATTAGCCGGAATGGCTGGAATAATAGATATAATGGGTGTTCCACCTCACCGATTTGTCGGCGAGCTTACTGGGGGAAGAGGTTTCGATGGTATTACCATAGCCTTAATCGGCCGAAATAACCCTATTGGTATTATCTTCGCGGCTCTTCTTATTGCCGCCCTTAGAACGGGCTCTAACGCTATGCAGATCAGCGCACAAATACCTGATGATATCGTCATCATTATTCAGGGTATCGTTATTTTCCTTGTTGCCGCAGAGAGAATCGTGGCCTCCATTATTTACTGGAAAAGAAAGAGGGGTGAATTGGCATGAGCTGGATTGAAGCTATATTTTCCATTCTCGTAAACCCTCTGTTTTATAAACTCATGTTACTTTCGGCCACTCCATTGATTTTTGCATCGCTTGGCGGAGTTTATAGTGAATCCACTGGTGTAACAAATATAGCCCTTGAGGGAATCATGATAATGGCAGCTTTTTTCGGAGTTATTGTCAGTGCT
>NZ_CEYIHJ010000011.1:17403-21083 GCF_982836095.1 Kosmotoga sp. | reverse complement strand
CCTTGAGGGAATTATGCTGATGGGTGCCTTTGTTTCTATCGTTTTTACCCAAATAACTGGAAATCCATGGATAGGTGTGTTGGCCGCTGTAATTATTGGGCTTGGCTTTTCCTGGTTACACGCATGGGCAAGCATACGATGGTCAGCAAATCAAATTGTCAGCGCTACCGCTTTAATTATTATCGCCCAGGGTATAACTTCTTTTCTGATGAAGCCCTTTTTCGGTCATGAAGGACAAACGGACTTTATCGGTAAAGTCAGTGACCTGCATATTCCCTTTCTGGAAAAAATTCCTTTTGTCGGTGATATTTTTGGAGAATTGAGCCCCTTTGTTTATATTGCTCTTGCTCTTGTAGCAGTTAGTTGGTTTTTGATGTACAAAACACCATTAGGCTTGAGAATGAGGGCTGTTGGTGAAAACCCCGAGGCTGCTGACACGTTGGGAATAAACGTCTATAAAACCAGGTACTTTGGTGTGCTCATGAGCGGAGTGCTCGCAAGCCTTGGTGGAGCTTTCCTTTCTGTTGGTGAGCTTGGCAGATTCGTTGAAAACATGATTCATGGCAGAGGGTTCATAGCTTTGGCTGCCATGATTCTTGGTAATTGGAATCCCGCTGGCGCAATGTGGGCTGCCCTACTCTTTGGTGCAGCGGAAGCCATGAACCTTCAGCTACAGAGTAGCTCTATCGTTTCCGTTTCAGCGACCATTAAACCCCTGTTTAATATGCTCCCCTTTGTTGTTACGCTGATAGTTGTTGGTGGCTTCATTGGTAAAACAAGGGCACCTGCTGCAGACGGGGTACCCTACGAAAAAGAATAAGTGGAAAAGATCCTTAAAAATCCCCCATATTATGGGGGATTTTTCAATTTGCACTCCTTGAAAGATTATCTCCCTTATGGTATTATATTTTTGGCGTGCAGGCGTAGCTTCAATCGGTGGAGCGCCGCCTTGGTAAGGCGGAGGTTGTGAGTTCGAGTCTCATCGCCTGCTCCAAAGGCCTCGTTTTAGAGGCCTTTTATTTTGGAATTGCATTACCTTTATGTTAATATATTTAACAAGATCAGATAGTTCTTTTTGCTTCTTTTGAATTATGGAGGGGTCTTTTTGCTGGAAATGCTTTCACGCTATCGTGTAGTCCTTGTAGGAAGAGGACAGCGCGATGCTCGCCGTTTGATTGATGCTTTCTCCACGAAATTTGATGTTCGTTATACTGAAGAGATCGGCGATGATCTCTGGCTTTTTTCTGACCTCATTATCTTCGATTTCATCAATGAAAATCTCATTGAACGAGCAAGAAAAGAAAGCGCTAACTATCTCTTTCTCATAGGTAACGAAGCTGATGTGAAGAAGTACGGAATGAAAGATGAAGAATATGTACTCAAAGGGCCGGGCTACCTTCACTATCTCAGCAAAATCGTGTTTAACATGCTAAAGAACAGAAGATTACAGCAGGTGCTGCAATTTGAGAAAAACAAATACGATACGCTTGTCAACAACATGGGGTGTGGTATGTTACTTTTGCGGAAGGACGGAAAGATCATCTTCTCTAACAATGCTGCAAAATTGATTCTCGGGTTTTCCGAAAGTGAGCTCTTTCATATGAACTTGAAAGAAATCCTGGTTGAAGACGAAATCATCAATAAAATCCTTGGTGGATACAATATCAGTAATCAAAAATGCACTCTCATAAATGCCTTCTCGGACAGGAGAATAATAACATTAAACAGCACCGTGTCTTTGTATGAGGCTGAAAGAGTTATACAAATCACTTTTATGGATATCACCACACAAACCAAAAACGAAAAACTCATTGAATTTCAGTGGAATTTCCTTGACAATATCGAGGAGATCGCATTAGCAGTTAATTTAAAAGGTGATATCGTCTATCTCAATAAATATGCCGCAAAGAGTCACGGATATGAACTTCAGGAAATGCTCGGAACACCTGAGCAAAATTACGTAAAGCAGCATTCAAGATATTTGAAGAGCAAGAGCCGTGCTCTTCGCGAATCCGGAAGCTGGATCGGAAAAGAGATACATATTAAGAAGGACGGAAGCAATTTCATAGTAGAAGCCAGAAGAAAATTGTTGAAAACCGAAAAAGGAAATTTTGAACTCATGGTTGGCCGGGATGTCACTTCAAAGCATGAAATGGAGCGAAAGCTCAGGTTACATTCACTGCTTCTCAATAACGTAAGTGAAATTGTCATAGCCATCGATGGTTCATATCGGATAATGTATATGAACAAGACCGCTGAAGATTTTTTCCGCATTAGTTTGAGAAAAGCGTTCGGGAAAAGGATAGAAGAATTATCTTCAAAACTCTTTGAAAAACTCTCTGAAGGGATATTCCCATTATGCAATGAAACGGCTCCCAGTAAACTCGTCGAGATTGAAGAAGAACAGGGAACCAGAATTATGCTCCAATTCATATCCCGATGTGTCAAGGAAAAAGGAAGGGTAATAGGTTATGTAATTACCGGAAAGGACATCAGCGGCATATACTACATTCTTCCGAACTTGAAGAATAGAGTCGAGCTACTTGAAAAATTATTTGATCCAGCAGTTGCAACGGACCTCAAAGGTAGGATTCTTTATGCTAATTTGAGTTGGTTGGAAACCTTTGGAATAAACGATGTAAACAACATCTTGGGTATGAAACTGGTGCCTGATTTTCTGCAGTCTTCAGAAAAAGACCGAAATACTATAAATAAGCTCCTCGAAAGAGACGGATATGTGTATCTTAACGAAGTCTCGCTTACTGCGAAAGGAATCTCACTTAAAACCCCGGTGATAATTTTAAGACTCCGCGATAAAAAAGGTTATTTCATCGCAGATATTAGCATAATAATGAAAAGCAAGATAACTCGCCAATAATCACTTCATGAGTTTTACCAACTTCATTGCTACTTTTCCAAAACCCGCTTCATCATTTGTGGGGGCAATAACGTCTGCTGTTTTTTTTGCCATTGTTGTGGCATTAGCAACTGCCACTGAAAAGCCGACTTCTTCAAACAAAGGAATATCGTTGTCGTTGTCACCAAACGCAACAACATGTGCAGGATCAATATGCAAATTCTCGCACAAATACCTGAGTCCCACACCTTTGTGGATTCCTGCTGGAAGCAAATCAAGATATGTGGCAAAGGATCTGAAAACATTTAACTCTGGATATCTGAAAGAAAAATGCACACTCAATTTCTCTATCTGTCCAGGTTTATCTATGATCAAGAGTTTAGTAGGGGCGTTTTCGCTTATAAATTCAATGAATTTCTTTTCAACTCTGTATTCAACAGACGAATGTTTTGCATATTCTCGGGCCTTTTTACAATCGGAGGGAACAATAAGCTCATCATTGACATATGCGTGTATGTATAAGCCTTTTGATAAACTATATCTGATTATATCCACTGCTATTCTTGAGGGAATATTTTCGTTGAATATAATATCTCTTCCGTTCCAGACAACCGCACCGTTGTAGGCTATGATTGGATAAGTTCTTCTGAGCCTCAAAGACTGAAGCTTCATGACAGAACTCAACATTCGCCCACTTGCAAAAAATATCTCTATACCTGCCTCTTCAATGGCCTCTAAAGCACTAAGGTTCTCTGGTGGAATGTTTCCTTTAGTATCTATGAAAGTTCCGTCTATGTCTATGACAAAGGCTTCTATCATGTTC
>NZ_CEYIHJ010000011.1:0-17393 GCF_982836095.1 Kosmotoga sp. | reverse complement strand
CACTCTCCAATCTTTACCAAAAGCCCGCCGAGAGATCTTTATACCAGGGGCACCTTGCCGCCTTTTGTATTCATTTCTTTGAAGTAATTTCAGTACAAAACCAACGACTTCCTCACCGTATCCATGTTCAACGATTTCGGTCTGTGAAAGCCCTTCTTCGATGTAAAGTTTTAGAATACTGTCCAGAATTTCATAAGGTGGAAGTGTATCCTGATCGCGTTGATCAGGTTTTAACTCTGCTGAAGGAGCTTTGTCAAATACTCGCTTTGGAATTATCTCTCTTCCCTTAACCTCATTGAAATACTTGGCCAAAGCATAAACTTCCGTTTTATAAACGTCTTTTATTACAGCTATCCCACCTGCCATATCACCATAAAGAGTTGCGTATCCGGTGGCTATTTCGCTTTTGTTGCCCGTTGCTAGAATAAGCCATCCAAATTTATTTGAAAGCGCCATAAGATAATTTCCTCGAATCCTGGCCTGGATATTCTCTTCGGTAACATCTGTTTTTGTGTTTTTGAATACAGTTTCAAGTGCATTCAAATAAGAGTGATATACTTCTTTGATAGAAATTGTGAGTTTGTTTATAGCAAGATTTTTTGCCAGTAGAGTCGCATCTTCAACGCTTTCTTTCGAAGTGAATTCCGAGGGCATTAAAACACCTATGACATTATCACTGCCAAGCGCTTCTGAGGCTATACAGGCAACCAAAGAAGAATCCATACCTCCACTTAGACCCAGGGCAACTTTTTTGAAGCCATTCTTTCTAACGTAGTCCTTTAAGCCAAGTACTAAAGCCTTAAAAGCTTCTTCTTCCCAGCGGCTTTCGTCGGGCTTTGCTGGCGGTGTTTTTTTAATGCCCAACTTTCCTGAAATAGAGAGTTTTACGGTTTCAAGTTCAGATACTTTGGAATATCCCTTACGCTTTCCTTCATAGAGGTTATACCTTGTAGATACAAAAGGATCCACATCAACAACGAAAAGCTCTTCTTCAAAAGCACTTGCAATATGATGCTTTCCCTCAGGGGTAACAAGCATACTGCGCCCATCGAAAACTAGTTCATCCTGTCCACCAATTATATTACAATAGGCTATTATAGCCGAATATTCCATCGCCCTTGTCAAAAGCATATTCAGCCTTGAACGCCATTTATTAACACAAAAAGGAGAGGCTGAAAGGTTCACGATGAGATTCGCCCCAGCAATGCATTGATCGTTTATAGGACCAGTTGGAACCCATAGGTCTTCACAGATATTAACGCCTATTTTAAGACCAGCATGCTCTATTATCACAGGCTTGTTTCCAGGTGCAAAGTACCTCTTCTCATCAAAAACAGAATAATTTGGCAGGTGCATCTTGTGGTATTTGCCTGCTATTTTTCCATTTTTTAATATGGCTGCGGAGTTATAGATCTCACCATCATAATCTACAAAACCCAGAAGAACCAGCGTTTCCAGCCCCTTTGTTGCTACTGCTACTTTTTCGAGAGCTTTAAGATTTTCCCTTATAAAATCGAGCCTGAGCAAGAGATCTTCAGGGGGATAGCCAGTAATTGTCAGTTCTGGAAATACCAAAATATCTACGTCATTCTTTTTTGCCATATCAATGTATGTGAGTACTTTTTCTACGTTGCCGTTGATATCACCGACTGTAATATCAATTTGCGCAAGACCCAATCTAATTACCATGTTTACTAACCTCCCAGAGATGACTGAAATGTCTCATGAATCTCATTGCTATATTCTTCGACTCAATTATAACAACCAATTCTCTATTTTTACTCCAAGCGCTTTTTGTGAGATTGGCCGATCCCGTTATGACGAGCTCATCATCTATTATCAGGGTCTTATCATGAAGAAGCCATTTCTCCTTGTTCCAGCGAAGCTCTATCCCGGAGGAAAAATATGTATGCAGTGGCGAACACGATATGTTCCAATCATCAACAATTCCCATAACTTCGACCCCCTTACTGGCCATATACTTGAAAGCTGTCAAAAAGCGCGGGTCAGTAAACGCATAGAACATAAAATATATGCTCTTTTCGGCAGATAGTATCCTGGTCAAAAGAATCTCGTCGACATTTTCTTGTGGAGTGAGATAGAAAAAAGTTTTACCTTCACTAAATCCCGGGGTTTTCATTCCTTTCTCTATAGCTTCATAGAATTTTGTCAATCCGAGTGCAATTTCCTCAGAGTCAAAATACAGAAGTGTATTTGAGTCTTCACAAAGACCGCTATGAGTAAAATTCCCGGTAGAAACAATCGATTTGTGCCCATCAACAATCATAAATTTCGCATGTATCAAAGCCTTGGAACTGTCACACTTCAAATTGAAAAGGGGTTTTAACGATAAGCCACGAAAAATCGATGAATCATCGACAATTCCCTTAACGTGGACTCCTTTAGCGACAAGCTCATTGAGTTTGTCTATTATCAGTGGTTCATCCAGAGAATAGGCAACAAACAACACTGTGCTTTCCGCAGAATCTAAGAAATGAACAACTGTTTTCACCAGTGAAAGCCCATCCGAGGAGTAATACTCAATTGTAGCTAAACCAAGCGATACAGTCAAAATTACCAAAATAACAGCAAATGTTGTTCGCATGGAATACATAAAAAGGGGGAACCTTTCGGTTCCCCTTTGGTGGAGTCGAAGGGATTCGAACCCTCGGCCTTCACAATGCCATTGTGACGCGCTCCCAGCTGCGCTACGACCCCACTCCGGAACAATTATACGATACTAACTAAAAGTTTTCAAGTACCTTTGCGAATTTATCGCTTCTTTCTCTCGAGCCATCCGATAACCACCGGGGCGGCAATATACAGTGATGAATAGGTTCCGACTACAACGCCGACTAAAATACCGAAGGCAAAAGGCCTAAGAACTTCCCCGGAAAAGATGAACAGTGTCAATACAGCTAAAAATGTCGTCAAAGAGGTATTCAAAGATCTTACTATAACATCATTAATACTCTTGTTGACAATTTCGGCTATGGTCTTGCTGCCCATTTTTCTCATGTTTTCTCTGACCCTATCATAGACAACGATAGTATCATTCAAAGAATAGCCGAGTAATGTAAGCAAAGCTGCTATTACCGGTGCGTTTATCTCCATGCCAAAAAGACTGTAAAAGCCAAGTGTGATGAGCAAGTCATGCACTAGAGCAACAATTGCCCCAACACCGAAGGAGAACTGGAACCTTATCGTTATATATAACAATATAAGCGCAACGGCAATTATTACAGCTGTCCAGGCATAGCCTTTTATTTCCTGAGCAGCGAAGCCTGAGATTCTATTGACAGAAAGCATATCAGAAGAAGTAACGCCTTTGTCCGCCAATGCTTTGAGTATGGTATTCGCAAGTTCTGTATCGCTTTCAACATTAACGACTATTGAAAAGCGTGCTTTTTCTTGCCCGCTTTCCGCCGAAAGGGGTTTCTGCTTTATAATTCTTGCCGAGCCAAAAATGGGATCCTCAGCGGAGAGTTCCGTTCTCATGTCTGCCACACTGAAATTTAGGTCCGGAACGAGTACACTGACTTCTGTACCTCCAGTGAAGTCGATTCCGAGGTTAAACCCCTTTACAAAGAAGAGTACGATCGAAATGAGGATAAGCAAAACAGATAAAAATACAAAAGCACGTCGTTTACCTACAAAATCTACGTTAAACCTCATCTTGCCTCGCCTCCTCCGGTGCGGGTCTCTTTAACATATCTTGCGGGTTTTATACTTCCAGACATCCCGGTGAGCATGGTTCTTGAGACCACCAAATTGGTAAACATGGCGCCTATTACACCAAGTATCAACGTTATGGCAAAACCTTTAACCGTACCCGTACCAAAGTAAAGAAGGACGAGACCGGCAATTATCGTCGTGAGGTTGGCATCGAATATGGTCCAGAAAACTTTTCTGAAAGCACTGTCAATAGCATTTTCAGGTGTCTTCCCAAGCCTGAGCTCTTCCTTTATCCTCTCGTATATGAGCACGTTGCCGTCAACAGTGGTTCCTATGGTGAGGATTATACCTGCGATACCAGGCAGGGTTAAAATTGAACCAGTAGCTGAAAGCAATCCAAAAAGCAAAAGACTGTTGTAAACCAAAGCGATATCAGCAACAAGCCCCATGATCCCATAGAAGATCACCATATAGATCATGACTACGATAAGACCGGCGATACCGGCCCAAAGAGCAGCCATGATAATGTCTCTACCTAATGTGGGTGAAAGTATCTGTTTATTGAAAGATGCCAATTCAACTGGCAGATTACCACTGCCTACGAGTATGGCAACTTCCTTTGCTTCATCGATCGTCTGAAGACCAGTTATGACTGCACTACCCCCAGAAATTGGTTCGTCAACACCGGGAGCGATAATTACCCTGTCGTCAAGAACTATTGCCAGTCTGTTTTTAACATCACCAGAAGTGTAACTGGCCTTTTCGGCTGTTATTTTGTAGAAAGCATTCGCACCCTCACTGTTAAATTTAAGTGTTACCATGAATTTTCCCTGTCCCGGTCTCGGCTTTGGATTCACGCCAGGCTGGGCATCAGTGACAGAGCTACCGTTAAGCTCCATAAACTGGGTTCCTACCAGCACTTTGGGACTGATAAGAAACCACGTCTGATTTCTGACACCGTTTTCAAGTTTTCCAAAATGAATATCCCGAAGCCAGTAGGGTTCTGCTCCTTGAAGTTTCCTTTTGCTGACTTCAAAAAGAAGGTCTGAAGGGATCTGCGGTGTAGCTTCTCCAGTTTCAATATCTAAAACATCCGCAAAATAGAGTTTACCAGTACTACCTATCAAACGTTCAGCTTTTTCTATGTCCGTAATTCCGGGAATTTCGACTCTTACCCTTACCGGAGGTATATCCTGGCCATACTCAATTTTTGCAGTTACTTTCTCAACTGTCGCTTCAGTGAAACCGGCAGCATCAAGCCTTCGTCTTAGCACTTCGACGACTCTATCCGCAAGAGAATTGAGCTCCTCTTTTGGGGCTTGGGTTACCATTTGGTATTCAAGCAACGCACCACCCTTGATATCAAGACCCAATCTTATGTTTGCCGCGATTTTAGATAGGAAAGTACCACCTTCTGCTCCTCCATGTGGAATGAGAAGAGGCAACAAAGCGAGAATTAGAACGATAACGCTAATTATAAGCCTTTTCTGGTTTGCTCTCATGACTTATGCCCGCAAGTAACGGACAGAGCACCCCCTTTCAAGATTTATTGTTAGAACACTATTTTTTCTCTACATTAACCTCATTGGGGTTTTCACCTTTTCCAATGATAGCTGTTATGGAACGGCGTGTAACATCGATTTCCGATCCGTTGCCAGTTTTTACCCTTACGGTATTGTCCTTAATTGTAACGACTTTGCCCAGAATTCCACCAGCGGTGACAATCCTGTCGCCGACTTTCAACTGCGACATCATCTGTTTAAATTGTTTTTCCCTTCTTCTCTGGGGCATAATAATCATAAAGTAAAAGAGTGCTACCATTATTATAAGCCAGACAAATATTCCCGAAAGCCCACCTACACCAGAAGTGGGAGCTGCGGGAGCTGGTTCCGATGTTACCGGAGCATAGGTTACAAATCCTAAAAACGGAAACATGTTTATACCTCCTGTCAAATTAAAGCTCGATAAAGATTTTACCAGATCGTCTATTTCAATTCAACCAACGAATTGATCTTCTGTAAAAGAAGCTGAAATGATCGCTACCATATCTGATCCTTCATCGGTTAAAACCCAGAGTTTGCTATGATATAATTTGCACTAGAATGTGCAACAAAAAAGCCTGAGAGAACAGATAAAAAAGAATGCTAATATATTAATGAACTCAAAGAACCCAAGATTAGGTACAAAGGAGGATTAAAAATGAAAAACACCATGCTAAAAGAAGCCGAAAGCAAAATGGAAAAAAGTGTTGAGAAAATAGCAGAAGAATTCAGCCATATGAGAACAGGCAGGCCTTCTCCCTCGCTGCTTGAAGAAATAAAAGTTGACTACTACGGTGTTCCTACACCTGTAAATCAACTTGCGACGATAAACGTCTCTGAAGACCGCTCTTTAATCATCAAACCCTGGGAAAAAAACATGCTTCCAATCATTGAAAAGGCTATACTCGCTTCCAATCTTGGCCTTACGCCCCTCAACGACGGGAACGTAATCAGGTTGAATTTCCCCGTCCCTACCACCGAACAGCGAGAAAAGTGGGTAAAGCTGGCAAAAGAAATCACCGAAAAAGGGAAAGTTGCCATCAGGAATATCCGGCGCGATTTCATCAAAGAAGCAAAAGAACTCCAAAAAGATGGAGACATGACCGAGGACGATTTGAAACGTTTTGAAGAGGAAATACAAAAACTCACCAACAAATATGTTGAAGAGATGGATAATCAGCTTGAGAAGAAAAAGAAAGAGATAATGGAGTTCTGAAATGAGCATCAAGCTTCCAGAACATCTGGCCATAATCATGGACGGAAACGGCCGATGGGCACAGCAACGTGGCTTAAACCGCGTTGAAGGTCATAAAGCTGGTGCCAAAATCGCTGAAAATGTTACCAGATGGTGTGCTAATTTGGGGCTAAAATATCTGACTCTTTATGCTTTTTCCACGGAAAATTGGAAACGCCCGAAGGAAGAAGTCAGGTTTCTTTTTCAGTTAATGGTTGATTATCTAAAAGATAGACTAAACCTGCTTCTGGAAGAATCTATCAGGATCAGATTTATGGGTAGAGTTAACGAATTGGTTGAAGAAACAAGGAATTTTTGTAAATTCATGGAAGATGAAACTGCAGAGTGTAACAGGCTAAATCTGATAATAGCATTGAATTATGGTGGAAGAGCTGAAATAGTCGATGCCGTTAAAAAAATATTAAATGACAAACTAGAGCACATAGATGATGCAATAATCCGAAGATATTTGTACTTGCCTGATTTGCCAGACCCGGATCTCATAGTCAGAACCTCTGGCGAAAAGAGACTGAGCAATTTTCTCTTGTGGCAAAGTTCTTATAGTGAGCTTTATTTTACTGATACTCTTTGGCCTGACTTTTCAAAAGATGAACTTACAAAGGCTCTTGAAGAATATTCGAAAAGAAAACGTAGATATGGGGCTGTGATAGACAATGAAGAATAAAGAAGTTGGTATAAGGCTGGTTACCGCTTTTTTGGTAGCCCCTTTTGTAGTTCTGTGCTTTGTCAATTATTATTCGCTCATAGGATTGGTTGCAACGGTTACTATGTTCGCAAGCTTTGAATATGTGAATTTCAGTCTCAGAGAATTCAAGCACACGGTCTTACGGCTGGCATATGTTGGCATTACGACTTTAAATACCGTGCTTTATGGGTTGTTACTGGATAAACTCAACCTTTTTGGTGATACAAAGCGGCGACCCGAGCTTCTTTTTAGTTTGTCATTTATTACTATAGTTACATTGACCATTCTAACCATAAACGATACAAGGAAGGCCAAGTTATTTGCCGTGAATGGCACTTTACCTCTGATTTATGTTTCATTGTGCCTTTCTTTCTTCTTCCCGCTGTACATACATTTTGGACCCTTTATAGCGCTGTTGAATCTTCTTTCTGTGTGGGTTTTCGATGCGGGAGCGTATTTTACTGGCATCAGGTTCGGTAAAATCAGGATATCACCTTCATATAGTCCCAAGAAGAGTCTTGAAGGAGCTATTGGTGGATACCTTTTCACCGTTTTTTTCATCTGGTTGTATGGATTAACTGTGAATCTACTTAATCCGAGCTTCAATTTAATCGGTGTTGGTGAGATACTCCTTCTTCCCATGGCAGTAGCCGTTTTTGGAACTGTGGGCGATATTGCAGAGTCAGCCTTCAAAAGGTTTCACAATGTAAAAGATTCTGGCAATATTTTACCCGGCCACGGCGGGATGCTGGATCGAATAGATGGTTTGCTTTTTGTTACGCCGATATTTTACATACTTATGATTTTATTGAACAGTTGAACATCTGAGGAGGGCTTACGGTGAAATTCATGACTTCAGAAGAGATAAGGCAGAGTTTTCTAGACTTTTTCAAATCAAAAGGCCACACTATCCTGTCAAGTGCATCGCTAATTCCCAATGATCCACAGCTCATGTTCACCGTTGCTGGAATGGTGCCTTTTAAACCGATATTTTGGGGAAAAATCGAACCGACATATCCCAGAATTGCAACCTGTCAAAAATGTATAAGAACGGTGGATATAGACAACGTTGGCAAAACCCCAAGACATCAAACCTTTTTTGAAATGCTCGGCAACTTCTCTTTTGGAGATTATTTCAAGAAAGAAGCCATAATCTGGGCATGGGAATACGTAACCGAGGTACTGAAGATTCCCGAGGAAAAACTATGGGTTTCAGTGTATAAAGAAGATGACGAGGCTTATGAAATCTGGAAGAACGAAATAGGAGTTCCTGAAGGTAAAATTGTAAGACTCGGCAAAGAAGATAATTGGTGGGGACCAGCAGGACCAACAGGACCATGTGGACCTGATACAGAAATTTTCATTGATACCGGACGTACAGAAAATTGCCCGAATATTGATAATTGTAGCCCTGCTTGTGATTGTGGGAGATTTCTGGAATTTTGGAATCTTGTTTTCACAGAATATAATCAGGATGACAGAGGAAACTTAACTCCTCTACAACGGAAAAACATAGACACAGGTTTGGGATTGGAAAGGCTCACAGCGATAATGCAAGGGGTTGAAACCACATTTGACACAGACTTATTCCAGCCTGTTATCGAAAAAATTGAAAGTATTTTTTCAGTGAAATACAAAAGCAATCCGGAACAAGATATATCGATACGTGTTATAGCCGATCACGCACGCGCGATAGCTTTCATGATCGCAGATGGCATATTGCCCTCAAATGAAGGAAGGGGGTACGTGCTGAGAAGACTCCTGAGACGCGCCGACAGGCATGCTTCCTTGCTGGGCAACAAACGGCCTTTCCTTCATAAACTCATCGATCCGCTGATAAAAAAAATGGGATCTATTTACCCTGAACTCAAAGCCAAAAAGGAACTCATTGAACAAATTACCATCAAAGAAGAAGAGAGGTTCCTGGATAATCTTGAACGAGGTACCAAGCGCCTGTGGCAGATGATAGACGCAAAAGGAAAGTTAAATGGGAAGGATCTTTTCATGTTGCACGACACTTACGGGTTTCACGTGGAGTTAGTGGAAGAAATATTGAATGGCAGCGATATACATCTTGACAAAGAAGGATTTTTGAAGCTGATGCAAGAGCAAAAAGAACGTGCAAGAGCCGCTACCGGGAACAAAGAATATGATGATGTCTCAACTCTGATAAAAACATTGCACGAGGAGTTGGGAGGAACTGAGTTTCTTGGATATGAAATGCTGGAAACCCGGTCCGAAATAAAAACAATCATAAAGAAAGGCGTTCAGGTTCACCAGCTATCCAAAGGTGAAGAGGGTGAAGTGATATTCGACAAAACAGTTTTCTACGCTGAAAAGGGCGGTCAGGTTTCTGATACAGGTATATTGGAAACACCATCCGGGGTTGCCGAAGTGCTTCATGTTTATATTCCCCATCAAGATATAGTCCTTCATAAAATCAAAGTTATCGATGGATTATTAAACAAAGGTGAACTTGCTCTACTAAAGGTGGATATCGAAAAACGAAAGGCAACTGCGAGAAACCATACAGCCACCCATCTTCTGCATGCCGCGTTGAGAAAAATATTGGGAGAGCATGTTAAACAATCAGGTTCTCTTGTGGGACCTGAACGCTTGAGATTCGATTTTTCCCATTTTTCCCAGTTAAAACCCGAAGAAATAATGGCAATCGAAGAGACAGTCAATGAAATTGTTCTTTCTGCCCTTCCGGTAACAGTGGAGGAAAAAGATCTTGAAGAAGCAAAGTCCGAAGATGTTATCGCTCTTTTCGAAGAGAAATATGGCGATAAAGTTAGAGTGGTAAGCATCTCTGATTTCAGCAGGGAATTATGTGCCGGGACTCATGTTGAAAATACCGGAGAAATAGGGCTTTTCAAGATCATTTCAGAATCTTCGGTTTCTGCGGGTGTACGCAGGATTGAAGCCATAACAGGCAAAGAGAGCTTGAAATATCTCAGGAAACTTACAGCATTGGCCAGTGATCTCAAAGATGTTTTACAGGTACAGGAAGAGCAGATACTCGAAAAAACTCTTTCTCTCCTTCAGGAGCTTAAGGGAAAAGATAAAGAAATAAAGAAATTGAAAGAAAAGTTGCTCTCCGGCAAAACAAGTGCTAATGACCATGAATTCAGTATAGACGATGTGAAATTCCTTGTGAGAATTGTAGAGGACGCTCCTGCGGAACTTGTTAGAAATACTGCAGATGTGTTAATGCAAAGGCTCGGTCAGGGAGTTGTCATTATTTTCAACAAGCAAGGAGATAAAGTGATCTTTGTTGTTAAGGTATCACAGGAACTAACAAAGCATTTTAACGCCGGCCATATCGCGAAAAACATAGCAAAGGCCCTTGGAGGTGGAGGCGGTGGCCGCCCAGATTTTGCTCAGGCTGGCGGAAAAGAGGTAAACAACATTGAAAAAGTGGTCAATTCCCTTGAAAAATATGTACGAGCTTGAAGCTCTGTCAAGGCTGTTGACAGCAGACAAAGATGTCAATTCACTATCTGTTGATACCCTTTCGTACATCGGTGACGCAGTATATGAGCTTTTTTTTAGGCTCAAGACATTAAGTGAAGCCAAACGGCGAACTGGATATCAGCACGAACTTTTAGTAAAACTGGTAAATGCAAGCGGTCAGAGCCAAGCCCTTGTTGAAATAGAAGAATTACTAACTGAAGAAGACAAAAAGGTAGTCAACAGAGGTTTCAATTCCAGGGGTGCTAAAAGACGTGGCAATGACATCGAATACCGTAGGGCCACTGCCCTTGAAGCTCTTGTCGGTTACCTTTACATCAAAGGGGATTTTGTACACTTAGAGGAAATCCTGTCTAAGGTGGTTGCAGATGTACTTGCACGGTAGGAATGTCTTAAAAGAGATACTCAAGTTACCTGTGGGTGATTTGAAGATAAAGCGCGTTTTGTTTTCCGATCAGAAAAACACCGCACATGAACTGGAATTGCTAAAAAAGCGTTGTAAAAAAAAGGGCTATAGGGTGGAGTATGTCACACCTGAAAAGCTTTACAATCTCAGCCGTGAAAAAAAGCACCAGGGGGTTGTTATAGATTTAAAGGAATTTCCTTACACCGATTTTGAAAAATTGGTCGAGTCGGCAAAGCAGAAACCTTCTTTCACCATTGCCCTTCTTGATATGGTGCAAGATCCTCACAATCTTGGCGCGATTATTCGAACCGCCGTTGCAGCGGGTATAAAAGGGTTAGTTATTACTGAAAAGTCTTCTACAAAAGTCACGCCAGCGGTGGTGAAAGTTTCCACAGGATTGGCGTTTAGAATGCCGATATCCATAGTAACTAACTTGGTCAGAGCAATCGAGCACTTAAAAAAGACTGACTTTTGGATCTATGCGGCTTCAATGGAAGGAATCCCGTATTACCAAACGAATTTTTCAAAGAAATCAGCCATCATTCTTGGAAATGAAGGCGAGGGTATAAGAAAGCTAGTCAAGAGAAATGCCGATTACATTGTTTCCATACCCATGGAACACGGGGTGGATTCTTTAAACGTTTCAGCCAGTGCTGCTGTTCTCTTTTTTGAATTAAGAAAGCAACTGGGTGGTGAATGACTATGAGGGTTAAAGAGCTTCCAAAAGACGTTGTCTTAAGAATTGCCGCTGGTGAAGTGGTCACTGGTTGTTTTTCAGTGGTCAAAGAACTGGTTGAAAACTCAATAGATGCTCATGCCAAAAGAATTGAAATAGAAATTGAAGCAGGCGGTAAAGAGTTCATTAGAGTAGCTGATACTGGTGAAGGTATGTCACCTTTGGACCTAAAAGAGGCCATCAAGCCCCACACTACAAGTAAAATCAGTTCCATAGAAGATCTTCATAGGTTGGTCAGTTATGGTTTTAGAGGCGAGGCTCTATCCACAATAGCGAGCGTTTCAAGAATGGTAATAACTTCAAAACAGCATAGTGATGAAGCTGGATTGAAGTTAAAGCTTACGGGAGGACAACTTGTTTCTGAAGAGCCTTACTCGGGAAATGCTGGAACGGTTGTGGAAGTATTTGACTTACTTTTCAACACACCTGCAAGAAGAAAATTCCTTAAATCGGTAGCAGTGGAAGGAAGAATGGTTACAGAAATTGTTCAAAGATTCATACTCTCAAATCCGGGGATTTCTTTTTCCTATATTAAAGATGGGAAGACTGTGTATAACGTATCCGAAACCCAGTCGCTGAAAGACAGAATTCGACTGGTTTTCCCGGAGCTCAATGTTGATGACCTGATAGAAATCTCTTACTCTGATAACAGTTCAGGCATTGCTATCAGCGGATTTGTAACTATGCCAGAAAAGACTCGCCTGAACCGTTTTGGTGAAATGATCTTTGTGAATAACCGCTATGTGAAGCAATTTGAACTCAATTATGCTCTTGAAAGAGGTTATGGTGAAACGCTCGAGAAGGGAAGGTTTCCCTTTGCGGTGGTGTTCATCACCATCGAACCGGGATCCGTTGACGTAAATATTCATCCCCAAAAACTCGAGGTGAAGTTTTCACAGACTTCCCGGATACTCGAAGCTGTCAAGAGAGCGGTGCGAAGTGCCATCCACGAACGAGGTACTTTCAAAATCAAACCAATCTCCGAACCTTCTTATGCTGAGACAGAAAGATATAAAAAACAAGCAGACCATCGAGAAAAAACAGCTGAAAAAACCTTTAAATACAAGCCTTTAGCCACATCTCATGGAACTTCCAGAAAGAACAATCCCAATTATTCATTTCCTATGGAGATAGAAAGGCAACATTTTAGAACATTTCAGACTGAAAAACCTGAAAAGATCGGTGAACCAAAGTTTATTGGTGTTTTTGGTGAAAGGTATATTCTTGTGGAAAACCCTGAAGGGTTGCTGGTTATCGATCAACACGCTGCCCATGAGAGATTGCTTTTCGAAAAACTGAAGCGTAACAAAAAAATCAAAGCCCAACAACTTCTCAATCCAGTAGAATTGGCACTCGATGAACTTAGATACAGATTGCTCAGTGACAACAGTGAGAAACTAATCAACTTAGGCTTCCACTGGAAGTCAAAGAATGATAGAATAATTCTTGAAGCAATCCCCTCTCTGGTACCCCAGAGCGAGGCGAAAAAGGTCTTTATGGACATATTGGATGAACTCAGGTTGACAAAGCTGGAAGAACCTGAAAGATTGTTTGACAACCTTTTGGCATCCATTGCATGCAAAGCAGCTATAAAAACCGGGGATAGGCTAACAATAGAGGAAGCAAGAAAGTTAGTCGATGATCTCAAATCGGAAAATCTCATTGCCTGTCCCCATGGTAGGCCAATATCAATGCTGATCTCACTTAGAGATCTTGATGGCTATTTTTCCAGAAGGTGATTACCCGATCACAACATCAGGTTAAGGGAAACCGGTGAAAATCCGGTACGGTCCCGCCACTGTGAGTGGGGACGAAATCCGCACAATGCCACTGGTTCTGCCGGGAAGGCGCGGAAAGTAGGACGATCCACAAGTCAGGAGACCTGCCTGATGTTTAGATAGCACCATTCCCCCGGGTCAGGGGAATGGTGGAATTTCGTTTCTTGGAGGTGTGGTTATGAGAAAACTTCTTTTCCTGGCTTTTTTAATGATAGGTGTTGCTTTATCTGCCATGAGCATAATCGACGATCTTGGCAGGTATATCGAGATTGAAAAGCAACCTGAAAGGGTAATTGTCGCAGCCCCCGCGGTCACGGGTTTCCTTGTTTATCTTGGACTGGAAGGCAAAATTGTAGGAGTTACTAATTGGGACAGTTTTGCTTCTTCCCATGAGGTCGAAAAAATTGGTAATTTGATTCCTCTGAACATTGAGAAAATCCTTTCTCTAAACCCGGACATAGTATTCCTTACCGGCGGGTTTCAAGAGCCTGAAATTCCAAAACTTGAACAGTTTGGTATCAAAGCGGTGGTGATCAATCCCAACACTTTTGAAGAGGTATTTCGCGACATTTCCTTGATCGCTGCGATCTTTGGAGAAGAAAAAAGAGGTGGCAAACTCGCCTATGAATTCAGGAACAAAGTGCTCGATATCGCCAAAAAAACCTTTAGCATACCTCAAGACAAGAAGCCCAAGGTTTTTTATGCTATGGTAACCAGTGATATAAAAGAAATCTGGACCTGTGGAACGGGTTCATTTCTCAATCAAGCTATCTCCTATGCAGGTGGCGTCAACGTAGCAGCCCCCTACACGGGCAACAATGGCTGGTTTCCCGTAAGTCCTGAATTCGTGCTCAAAACTCAACCTGAGATCATCCTTGTACCATACTATTATCCGGGAGGAGATACCGAGGCTGTAAACAAAATTATGAATTACGCCCCCTTTAAAGGCCTTCCAGCTGTTAAAGAGGGCAAGGTGTATGCTATTGACGGAAATTTATTTGCCTATGCAAATCCCGATCTTATCAAAATAATCGAGAAGCTGTACAATTTATTCTATGGAGCAGAAAAAGATGGCCGCTAAGTTCAACAAGATTCTGATTTTTCTGAGCATCCTCTTCGGGACATTTTATCTCTTGCTTTTACTTTCGTCATATGGAACGGTTAGATTCGACATCATGGAGATAGTCAACATAATAAAAGGTGATGTAACTGGCGTGCGTGCCACTCTGTACAATCAGCTAAGGCTTCCAAGAGTCTTGGTTGCCTTTCTCATAGGAGCGGTATTGGCTATTGCCGGTGATAGTCTTCAACTTACGCTGAAAAATCCCCTGGCAGATCCTTATATCGTTGGGATTTCGGCGGGCGCTTCATTTGGCGCAGTGCTATCTCTGGTGATAAAAGAATATTTTGGATTAAGCATCAACATGGACTTTCTCGCCTTTGTGTTTGCCTTGATCTCTGCTTTTACCGCTTATTTCATATCTCGAAAAGGCGGAAGGATATCGGTGACCTCGCTCATATTGAGCGGGGTCATCATTTCATTCCTTTTCAACGCCGCTGTGACATTTCTCGTTGTTTTTACCTGGCGAAACATAATAAGTCTTCACTTCTGGTCCCTCGGCTCAATGTCTGGAGTCAGCTGGAGTGACTTTTACAAAATGCTCATAGCCCTTTCCATAGAAAGCGTGATATACTTGCTTTTCAGACGTAAGATGCTCATTCTCGCGGCAGGTGAGGAACATGCCGTTACTGTTGGTGTTTATCCCGAAAGGGTAAAAACCATTGTGTTCTTCAACGTGGCTTTTGTATCTGCGCTATGCGTTTCAACGGCCGGTTTGATAGGATTTGTAGGGCTGATAATTCCCCACATAACCAGATTGCTCTTTGGCACAGATAGCAAATTGAACTTGATTTCCACTCTTTTAATAGGCGGTATTTTTTTAACTGCCTGTGACACCCTCTCAAGAACTCTTTTCCAGCCTACTGAACTTCCCATAGGTGCTGTAACTGCTCTTGTCGGAGCACCATTTTTCATATATCTTTTGAAAAGGAAGGCCGGGATATCAAATGGTTGAAGCGCTCAAAATAAAGGACTTGAAGTACAGTTACGGCGAAATCAATGCGCTCAATGGAGTGAACCTCTCGTTATATGAAGGAGAGATCCTGAGCGTGCTTGGCCCCAACGGTAGCGGAAAGACCACCCTGCTAAAGGTGATCAGCGGCATATTGCACAACTACAAAGGTAGTGCAAGGTTATATGGCAGAGAAATATCAGGTTATTCCATTAAAGAGCTGGCAAAGTTGGTTTCCTATATTCCACAGGAGTTTTCACCAGCCTTTGATTTGAAATGCGAAACCATTGTGTTCTTTGGGAGAAATCCTCACATCGCAAACTTTAAGGGATTTGGGATAGAAGATTACAGGATAGTCAGGGAATCCATGGATAAAGCTGATATACTGGATTTTAAAGACAGGCTCTTCAGAACTCTCAGCGGCGGTGAACGACAACGCGTTATAATAGCAAAGGCAATTGCTCAAAAAGGGAAGCTGATGCTTCTCGATGAATTTACTTCTCACCTTGATCCCGGTCATTCTCAAAAGCTCATGGAACTCGTGAAAACCATGATAAAAGAGGAAGGTATTACCGCCATCAACATCGCTCATGACGTAAATCAGGCTGTAAATATTTCAGATCGCCTGGCTTTCTTGAAGGACGGGCGTATCCTTGCCATCGGTAATGCGGAAGAGGTATTAAGCGAGTCTTTAATAGAAGAAGTGTATGAAGCCAGGTCTTCGATCATTGAAAATCCACTTACGAAAAAACCATTGGTCGTATTCTATTGATTCTATTGACAGCGTAATACACACTTAATCTAATTGCACGGCAAATGAAAGCCCCCATTCTAAATTTCTTAATTCTATAAATGTTAGAATTACTCGACTTTTTTAGGGAGGGCTGCTTATGCAGGTTACACCTTTGGTCAGAACTTTGGCGAGAAATCTCGAAACCCCCTTTCTTTTAATGGATCTATCATATGTAAAAAACAACTATTTCGACATCATGAACCATATCAACAATGTTCGGATATTCTATGCTGTTAAGGCAAATTCACATTCACGTATAATTTCTCTGCTAAATGATCTGGGAAGTAGTTTCGATGTGGCATCTCGAGGTGAGATCGACAGGCTTCTTTCGCTTGGAGTTACAGCCGATAGATTGAGTTTTGGAAACACCATAAAAAAGATAGAAGATATAAAATACGCATACGCAGTAGGTGTCAAATATTTTGCTGCGGATTCCGAAATGGAAATCGAAAAAATAGCTGCCCACGCCCCAGGTAGCAAAGTTTACGGAAGAATAATGACCACCGGCAGTGATAGCGACTGGCCCCTTTCAAAGAAATTCGGGACCGATGTGGAGCATGTGATTTCTATTCTCCGCTATGCTGACAATCTTGGGTTAGATGCCTATGGTGTTAGCTTTCATGTGGGTTCCCAGAATTACAATGTAGCTAGCTGGGAAAGTGCCATTAAAGAAGCGGCAGAGGTATTCAAAAGACTGAGGGCTGAGGGAATTAATGTGCGGATGATCAACCTGGGCGGTGGTATGCCAGTAAAACACCTAAAAGATATTCCCTCAGTGAAAGAAATTGGAGAGGTTATCAACAGAACTATAGAAAAAGAACTCTCTTTTGTGCACAATCTTGAAATATTTATAGAACCCGGCAGGTCAATGGTGGGGCCGACCACTGGCGATGATGGGGGTAAGGTTCTCTTTTCTTCTGGCATTAACAACTATGGCAGGGATTTTCCTGCAGCGTAAAAAACTTAAGTTAGGTGAGA